>NZ_CP041327.1:2735000-3037500 GCF_013394125.1 Pseudoalteromonas sp. Scap25
TTCCTTTACCTTTTACAAACACCACAGCTTGGCGCAAATTTATTTGCTCCATTCTCAGCCCTACCAGCTCAGTTACCCGCAAGCCCGTTGCATACAATAGCTCTAGCATGGCTTTGTCGCGCAGCCCCATTGGCTCTTCTATATTGGGGGCACTTAATAGTGCCTCTACTTCGGCTTCAGAAAGCGTTTTTGGTAATGATTGCCCCGCTTTAGGCTGAGCAATATTGACCATAGGTGAGTCGCTAATTATTTTTTCGCGTACAAAGTACTGATAAAAACGTTTTAATGCACTAATGCTACGCGCAGTACTGCGTGGCTTTAGCCCTAAATCAACACGGTGTGCCAAGTAACTTTCAACATCTAAGCTGGTTACCGTCATTAAGTTTTCGCCTTTTAAAAATTGGCAAAACTTATCTAAGTCACTGCGATAAGCGCTCAGTGTGTTTTCACTTACGCCTTGCTCTAAATAGAGGCTATCAAGAAAGGTTTCTAAAAAGTCGCTATTGCTGCTTAGCTCAGTATTTTGTTCAGGTAAATCGTCAGATAGCGTTGTCACGTTGTGATCTCATGTTGGTAATACCACGGGAGAAGGTATCAATTAAAAATACCTTACGGTAAACTTGAGCCTATCATAACAGGCAATTACACAGTGATAAATACGATGCAGATTGGTTTATTTTTTGGTTCTACTACCTGCTATACCGAAATGGCGGCAGAAAAAATACGCGATATTATTGGCGCCGACATTGTCAGCTTACATAATATTAAAGACGAGCCGCTTAAAAACGCTGAGCAATATGACTTTATCATTTTTGGTATTTCTACGTGGGACTTTGGCGAAATTCAAGAAGATTGGGAATCAAAGTGGGACGACATAAAAGACGTTGACCTAAATGGTAAAACTATCGCCTTATTTGGCATGGGCGATCAGCAAGGGTATGGCCAGTGGTTTCAAGATGCGTTAGGTATGTTGCACGATGAAATAAATGCCCAAGCCATTACTCAACTTGGCTTTTGGCCTAACGATAGTAATTACGAATTTGAAGCGTCTAAAGCCCTTACCGAAGACGGTAAACAATTTGTAGGTTTAGCATTAGACGAAGACAGTCAGTACGAGCTAAGCGACGAGCGTATTGCCACTTGGGTAGAACAAGTGATGACAGAGTACGCTGAAACCCTATAACTCAGCGTGCAAAGAGCGCTGCTATGCAGCGCTTTTTAATCCTTAACTACTCTACTTTTAACCAGTATTGGTTACGGTAAAAAAAGCCCACATAACCACGCACTTCTAACTGTTCACCATTTTGCTGCAAAGTTAGGCGCACGCTGTAGGTTTTACCATTATTGGGGTCGAGAATTTCACCGTCTTCCCAACTACCATCTCCGGCATAAGTCACATCTTCAATAATGGTCATGCCTAGCATCGGCTGATTCTTTTTATCACCACCACACTCGCTGCAAAGCGCATCTTGCTTATTTTTATTGAGTATTGTTTCAATTTTGCCAGTCAGTACGCCGTCTTGTTCAGTAATGCGTACATAAGACTTTGCTTCTTTGGTGTCTTCATTAATGGTTTTCCAAAGCCCTACAGGACTCATGTTTGCATGCGCACTATGGCTTATAAATAAAGCTGCAGCGAGAGTGCTTAGCAAAGTTAGTTTATTAAAGTTTTTCATTGAGTTGCTTTAATTTTAAATAGCGAATAAAACGATAATACCAGCTGATTTATAAACACACTATGAAATTACATAGCTAATTAGGTGCATGTAAAAAATAAAAACCAAGTGCGTTTTAACACACTTGGTTTTTAAATAATAATCACGTTTTAAAGTACATGATTAAAAGTGCATATTTAAAAATCACGTACCTCTACACTTGAGCTATTAAATTCAAACATATTAATTTTGCCGCACTGGGCCATATGGTTAGTGCTTGCATATGGGGTGTTTGCTTGATTTATATCGCCCTCCCACTCAGGGCCATTTTTTACAAATGCTTTGAGTTCAAACCAGCCGTTAACGGCTTTACTGCAATCCATATCAACATCAAGCATCCAGTAGTGTTCGCCCCATATGTTAAGTGGTGTAACGCCAAAACCATCATTATCTACCGTTTTTTGCGCGCCATATTCACTAGGCCATATATTAGTAGTCCAATCCATCGCGGTACCTTGCGCCTTACTGCTTTGACCTTGCTCAATACCATACCAATCTAGGTAATTATCGTTTGCTTTCCAAGGCAAAGTGGTGTTGTTTTTTAAATTGTTGTGACGAATAGGCATGGCACATTCAATGTTCGTTGTTTGGCAGTTTCTACCAAGGTTTGCATTCGCATAAATGTGATCTATTCCACCACGAACAAACATATCTTGCCCGCTTTGTGTTTGCGCATTGATAAAAACAACGGTTCTTTGCCAATCACCACCGTTATTAGGAAGCGAGCCTTGTAGTAATTTAGCCTTTTTATGAATAGCCATGGCATCCCATGGCGCCACATTTAAATTAATAGTGCCGTTACTATTAACTGTAATAACCTCACCACTACAGCTTTTAGCATCACTCGAAAGCTCACCTTTTAATACGTTACAGTACTGACCAGCAGCCATATCTGTTTGAACCGTTGAATTTAAGGTTGAGTCTTCTTTATTAATTGCCATATGGCCTGAGCTACCTCGCCCAAATGCAATCTGGTTATTGGTGTTATCCCACCAGTTTGTTACACCCCAGTTATCGGCAGTGTTATTTCTAAAATCAACACCACCAGCAATGTACGACCAACGATGCTCACACTTCCATTTGCTTGCAAAACACTCCAAGTTACCATTGTTGTGCACTGGCACACTTGGCCCACCTGCATCGGTATCACCATGAAAGTCATAACTCGACATGACTTTTGGATACCCATACGGATATGCCAACATAAAAACGTTAGCTAGATCGTATAAACGGCCATCTTCAAAAGTAATTACATTACCCGCACCACCATGCCCGCGTTGGTTATCATGGTTATCAACAAATACCACAGCTGACGAACTTGGCATAAAACCCCAACCTTCACCAAAATTACTTAGCCACGCAAGCGAGCCATTTCTAAACGTATTACCAAGTTGGGTACTATATTTAAACTCAGTAACTAAACCTGTACTTAAATACTCTGAAGCATCTACCGCTTCAGTACCTTGATCTATCACCTCATGAAACACCACTGGCGAACCATTTATTTTAGCCATTAGACTTTGAATATCGATTGCAGCAACATGCTTAGCAGCATCAAACCTAAAGCCTTTAACACCTAAAGCTTGCAGGTCATTAATATAGGCCGCTAACGTATTTTGCACATAAGTTGAAGCGGTATTTAAATCGGCAAGCCCTACCAGCTCGCAATGTTGCACACGATAGCGGTTATTACCGTAATCTTCAGGGTTAATTGAGCAGCTTTGGTGAAAATCTTGTGGGCTATAAATAGGATATTGTTTATTACCAAAGTTATTACCGGCGGTACCAGTACCATTGCCTGCAGCCATATGGTTTATTAGCGTATCAACATATATATCTACGCCTGCCGAATTACATCGATTAACCATATCTATAAACTGCGTCCGGTTCCCGCCACGGCTTTGCAGTTGGTAGCTCACAGGTTGGTAGCGAGTCCACCATTGATTACCTGTAATATGCTCGTTAGGCGGAGATACCTGTACAGCAGCATACCCTTTGGGCCCTAAAAACTGTTCACATTCTTGGGCTATATCTTGCCAGTTCCATTCAAATAGATGCACAAATGTTGTAGGTGCAGCCATAGCTAAGCTTGGTAAAGTTAAGCCAAGGCTTAATCCTGCAGTGGTGATTATTTTATTCAGCTTCATAGTGTGTGTTCCAAGTGTTGAGCGAGTTAAACAACATACTCGACGTTATTTACAAGTGGTTAACACTAGTCTGGTGATTGATTAAATAAAAACTGAATACGTATGCATAATGGGTAAATTATCTTTCTTTTTAAATAACTAAGCTCAATTTATAGCTTACATCTTTAAATAAAATGCTTTGCAAAGCCCGACATAATCAGCTGTGTAGGTGTTGTTTTCATCTTTTATGCAAAGCACTGTTTGTTGTAATTCTGTTTTGATTGAGCTAAAGCGCATTAAGCTACGACTGAACACTTTACTCGGTGTAGTTTTTACTTTGCAATGCGCGTTTAAATACAGCCCTTGTTGCTGCGCCAAGGTTATAAATAACTGTGCCTCTTTGCTGGGTAAAATTAAATTAAAGTGTGCCTGTTTATGCGTTAAGCGTTTAAACGCAGCAATCAGTTCTGCAAAGCTTAAACCATCGGTATGGCGAGCGGCATTGCGTGCTGCATTATCACTTTTTAAACTGTGATTAAAATAAGGCGGATTAGATATAACGCAATCAAATTTAGTCTCAGCCGCAAAATGCTGAATGCCTTGATGATAAATACTAATATCAGGCCAAGGGCTTTGCTGGCAATTTTTTACAGCTTGCTGGTAGGCGGCTTCATCAACCTCAACCGCACTCACCTTTAAATCTGGCACTCGCTGTTTACACATTAACGCCAACAACCCCGTGCCTGTGCCAATATCTAATAACGAACTAGCATCGCTTAAATCAGCCCATGCCCCGAGTAAAATACCATCGGTAGAGACCTTCATGGCGCACTGGTCGTGCTCAACCTTAAATTGTTTAAATGCAAAACCAGACATTTTTTCACCTTTTCATTCACCAAGTAGATTTAAGTGCGTATAATTAACGGCAATTGTCCCCTATTTTTGACACTCTATGCAATTTTCTGAATTTGATCTTGATAATAAGCTACTCAATGCTATTAATAAAATGGGTTTTGAAACCCCTACTAGCATTCAACAACAAGCCATTCCTGAGGCGTTGCAAGGGCGTGATATTTTAGCGTCTGCACCGACAGGTACGGGTAAAACGGCGGCATTCTTAATTCCAGCAATTCAATATTTAATGGATTTCCCGCGTCGTGATCCGGGCTTTGCACGGGTATTAATTATGACCCCAACTCGCGAGCTTGCTTATCAAATTCATGAACAATGTGAGTTACTTGCAAAACAAACCCACTTAAAAATTGGGGTGGTTACCGGCGGTATTAATTACGGTACACACAAAGAAATTTTTGAAAATAATAACGACATTTTAATCGCCACACCTGGGCGTTTAATGGAGTATTTGGAAACTGAAAACTTCCACGCAGAAAACGTAGAAATGCTCATTCTTGATGAAGCCGACCGCATGCTCGACATGGGCTTTCGTAAAGAAATGCTGCGTATTTGTGATGAAGCTAAAAACCGTCGTCAGTGCTTTTTATTCTCAGCTACTCTTGAAGGTGACAGCGTAGAATTATTTGCAGAGCGTATTTTAAACGACCCGGCTCTACTTGAAGCCGAATCATCACGCAAAGAAAAAGCTAAAATACATCAATGGGTTCATTTAGCTGACGATTACCATCACAAGCTTGAGCTATTAGTTAACACCTTAAACGGCCCTGATGTTAGTAAAGCGATTGTGTTTGTAAAAACTCGTGAGCGCCTTGAAACCCTTATTGGTGAACTAACCAATAACGGCGTTAAAGCTGCGTGGCTACGTGGTGAAATGCCACAAGATAAACGCATGAAAGCGATGGAAAATTTCCACAGTGGCAAAACCCGCATTTTAGTCGCGACCGATGTAGCCGCGCGTGGTATTGATGTAGCTGATATAAGCCACGTAATTAACTTTGATATGCCTCGCACTGCAGATGTTTACGTACACCGTATTGGCCGTACAGGTCGCGCGGGTAAAAAAGGCATAGCAATTTCACTAATTGAAGCACACGATATTGGCATCCTTTACAAAGTAGAACGTTACATAGAGCAGAAGCTAAAACGCCGTGTATTTAAAGGATTAGAGCCAAAACATAAAGAAGCTAAGCCACCAGTTAAAAAGCGTAAAGATCCAGTAAAAATGAAAGCGAAGAAAAAAGCCAAAGCTAAAAAGAAAAAATAGCTTTAGCTTTAGTACATTTGATTGAGCCGACGTTTGTCGGCTTTTTTGTGGCTTAAAAACAGTGAGTAAGCAATTCAGAGTAATATGTAAAAACTACTTAGCTGAATAACCACTTAATAAAATACCCAATTATTTCAAACAGTTAAATTTGGAATGAAACTTGTAACCCTAGTCAATATATGAGTATTAAAACGCCAAATAACGGCGATAATTTTTCAAAACACATTAAGGATATAGTTATGAGTCGCATTAAATTTACTATCGGTTTTATTTCGTTTTGTTGTTTATTTTTATTAGTCTCTGCTTTTAAAGTTAGTGCAGCAACGCATTTAGCGATAGTGAGTAGTGTGGCCACACAAGCTACTTTACAGCAATCTATTACTCATGAATTACGTACTAACCCAAACCTAGAATTAAAAAATTTAAACGTACAGGTTGAAAATGGCGACGTTGAACTTAAAGGCAAAGCTAATAACGGTTTTGAACGTGCTCTTGCACAAAAATTTTTAGAAAATATGGATGGGGTTAAAGTCATTCGTAACAAAATTAGTGTGATTTAATACATCTCCTTCTTAACTTATTCTTCAGCGCTGCTTGTTGCTCCAACACAAGCGGCGCTTTTTATGGCCTGCAAGATATAATTTAATGCAGAACATACTCCCGAGCCAGTATAAATAGCTTGATTAAAAGCCTTTTAGTTTACGCGCCAATCGCGACGCTCATTGCAGCTACTTATACCATTGAATCCTTTACTCAAAGACACTTCTATATAGGGCTTGCATCAAGCTTGAGAACATATTCGATTAATTAAATAATCTATTTTGAAATGAGAAACCTTATCGATATAGTTTTCTAATTGAGACGCTTTTAACTTAGTTAACGCAAGGCTTTAGTTACTTCCGAACATCAATTAATTATAATAAAAAGCGCGTTTTTACTTTGTAAAAACGCGCTGATAGTCAGTAAGTTTTTCCTACCGCTTTACCCTTGTAAATTTAAAATTAATTGCTTTCCTGGCTTGTATCAGTGTTGCTATCAGCCTCTTTACTAGTTGACTGCTGACTTATTTTATCGCTTATCATGGCATCGAGTTTTTCACCGCCTTTAATACCGAAATCCAACGTACGAATAGGAAACGGAATACTTATATCAGCAGCATCGAGTGCTTGCTTTACTGCCACAACACCTTTGTGACGCACCGTCATAAAATCGGGCTCACCAGGGTATTTAATCCAAAACCATACCAATAAGTTTATACTGCTATCACCAAAGCCTTCTGCGTACACCGCGGTCTCATCTTTGCGGATCACAAAGTCGAATTGATTAATTTTTTCGACAATAACTTCACTGGCTTTTTCTATATCGTCAGCGTAAGAAATACCTACTGGTACTTCTATTCTTCTGACCCCTAAAGTGCTGTAATTACGCAGTACATTTCTAAATAGTATTTTATTAGGAACCAGTATCAACTGCCCGTAAAAGCTCTCTATTAGTGTGTTACGTAAATTTATTGAATGCACTGAACCAAATACGTTATCGGTCTCGATAACATCACCCGCTTTGAACGGTTTACGAATACCCATAGCAATACCCGCAATTAGGTTTTCGGTCATATCTTGAAAAGCAAAACCAATGGCGAGACCAACAATACCTGCACCCGCAAGTAGTGACGTAACGGTACTTTTTAAACCCATAAAATCAAGGGCAATAAAGACTCCTACACTCAAAACAATGACTTTAAAAATGGAGGCCATTAAGTCGGCAATTTGAGTAGAATCGAGGGAACGACGCAATACTTTTTTCATTCCTTTGCCTGCAAGGCGGGCAATAAATGAAAATATAATCGCAATAATCACCGCGACTATAAAGTTAGGGATATGACTTATAACAACATCAAACCAACCGCCGAGCTTCTCTTCTATGAGTTTTTCGGCTTCTGTAATTGAGGGAATTGAGAGCATTTGTTTTTATACCTTAGTTTGGGTTAATAACCTAAGGTCTGCAAAAATAGCGCCAAAATAAAAAGCCATGCAATGCATGGCTTTTTAAACATTTTAAAAAAGTGTGTTAGCTTTGCTCTTCGCGCAAAAATACCGGTTCAAGTTCTTTAGTGGTTGCTTCTGAGCTAAAGTAATAACCGGCCACGGTAAACTCTTTAAGCTGACTTAATTGCGTGACTTGGTTTTCGATAAGGTAACGCGCCATCATGCCGCGCGCTTTTTTAGCGTAAAAGCTAATCACTTTATATTGGCCGTTTTTACAGTCTTTAAAATGTGGCGTAATAATTTGTGCGTTAAGCGTTTTTTTATCTACCGCTTTAAAGTATTCGTTAGACGCTAAATTAACTAAGTATTGTGCATCTTGTGCCGCTAAAACGTCGTTAAGTTTATTAGCAATAATACTGCCCCAAAACTCATATAGGTTTTTACCACGGCTGTTTTCAAGCTTTGTACCCATTTCCAGGCGGTAGGCTTGCATTAGATCAAGCGGTTTTAATAATCCGTATAAACCCGAGAGTATACGTAAATGCTCTTGAGCATAATCAAGTTGCTTAGCCGTTAGGGTGTCGGCATCTAAACCGCCATATACATCGCCATTAAAGGCAAGCACAGCCTGTTTAGCATTACTCGTAGTAAACGGTTGCGCCCACTCACTAAAACGTGCTGCATTAAGGCCCGCGAGCTTATCGCTAATTTTCATTAAACTGCCAATCTGCGCAGGAGTTAGTTCACGGCATACTTTCATGAGCGCTTCGCTGTGCTCAAGTAATTCAGGTTGAGTGAACTTATCTGTTGCGGGTGGCGTGTCGTAATCAAGATTCTTTGCTGGTGAAATAACAGTGATCATAGTTAGCTATTGACTTGTAAATTATTTAATGTCAATTTCAACATTAAATGAGACGAAAAGCACGTTTTGTTTAAAATTATCCTACCTAAAACTCAACCGTTACCGTTTTTTCATTGATAAGGACATAAGACCTATCAAGCATTGTCACACTGTTGCAGTATAGCTATATTAAGGTAGTTTAGATTTTCTTTTAACTTGCTTGGAATGAGGAAAAGCAAATGACTAGCGCTCTACAAAGGCTTAAACAACATTCTTCTATCGTGGCCGACACGGGCGATATAGAAGCCATAAAAAAACATCAACCTGAAGATGCGACTACCAATCCATCGCTGCTTTTAAAAGCGAGCGAGATTGAAGCTTACAAACCTTATCTAGATAAAGCATGGCAATACGCTAAAGAAACCGAGCAACAGCCTGCAAAACAACTAGAGCTGGCTTGTGATTATTTTGCAGTATTACTTGGTAAAGAAATTAGCGAAATTGTACCGGGTTATATTTCTACTGAAGTTGATGCACGTTTATCATTTGATACTCAAGCAACAATTAATAAAGCACATACGCTATTGAGCCTTTACGAAAAAGAAGGCGTAAGCAAAGACAAGATTTTAATTAAAGTAGCGTCAACATGGGAAGGCATTAAAGCCGCAGAACAGTTAGAAAAAGAAGGCACTAAATGTAACTTAACGCTTTTATTTAGTGATGCTCAAGCCCGTGCCTGTGCTGATGCAAACGTATTTTTAATTTCGCCATTTGTTGGCAGAATTTTAGATTGGCACGTAGCAAACGGTATGGAAAAACCAACCGACCCGCTACAAGATCCTGGTGTACAATCGGTGCGTAGTATTTTTGAGTTTTATAAACGTCACGATTACAAAACGGTTGTTATGGGCGCAAGCTTTCGTAACACCGGCGAAATTATTGCCCTTACAGGCTGCGATAAGCTAACAATTAGCCCTAATCTTTTAGAAGAGCTAGGTAATTTAGAAGACGCACAAGAATACTTACTAGAGAGCGATATTGCTAAAGAGCCAAAACCAGAGCCACTTAGCGAAGCACAGTTCCGTTGGTTACATAACCAAGATGCTATGGCTACTGAGAAACTAGCTGAAGGTATTCGCTCATTTGCAGATGCGCAAGAGCAATTAGAAGCACGCTTTAAAGCGATGTAACTAACAGCTGTTTAACGAATTTAAAAACGTCGCTTTTTAGCGACGTTTTTTTGTGCCTGCGATTTATTTTAAATACTCGACTTGTTCCTATTTACGTTCTTTTTGTATTGATCTTCATCAAAACACCACCCATTAGTAACAGTTTCGTCACATTTATATTCTATTTTATTAATAGCTGTGGTATAGATAATGCCGAGGTTCAAAAAGTGGTCAATAGGAGATAATCAATGGATAGCCTAAACGAAATAATAGAAATATTAGAAGGTTCTGATACATCGAAAAAAACCTCTCAAAAAAATAAAAAAAGAAAATGGCGCGAAATAGAAGCAATAAAAGATAAGCAACGTTTGCGCAAAGAACTACAGGAGCTCGACTATTTTGCTGATAGTATTGCTATTGATGAGTTAGAGTTTTAATCAACAACAGCAACTAAAAAGGCTTTCATTTATGAAAGCCTTTTTTAATACCAATTACCCTATACTTGCCAATTAATGGGCTGTGCTCCTTGCGCTATTAACAGCTCATTGGTTTTTGAAAAGTGCTGACAGCCAAAAAAGCCGCGATGCGCTGAAAGCGGTGAAGGGTGCGGCCCAGACAATACATGATGGCGCTGGCGATCAATGCTTTTACCTTTTTTTTGTGCATGTGCGCCCCACAAAATAAACACCACTCCTTGGCAATGCTCATTTATATGAGTAATTACGTTATCGGTAAATTGCTCCCAACCTAAATGTTTATGGGAATGGGCTTGCCCTTGCTCTACTGTTAGTACGGTATTAAGCAAAAACACACCTTGATCTGCCCAGCTTTGTAAATAGCCATGCTCCGGTGTAATAAAACCATTAATGTCCGTCACTAACTCTTTATAAATATTTTTAAGTGAAGGCGGGAGCTTTTTAACTTCAGGCAATACAGAAAAACACAAGCCATGCGCTTGCCCTTCTCCATGGTAAGGGTCTTGACCTAATATAACCACTTTAATGTCACTAAGTGGAGTTGCATCAAACGCGTTAAACACCTGCGGTTCTGGTGGAAACACAGCAATACCGTTTGATCGTTTATTCGCAACATATTCAAGGGTTTGCTGCATATATGCTTGGCTAAGTTCGTGATTTAAAAAAGATGACCAGTTGCTCATAATTGACTCTTAATAAGTTCTCTAGATACCTCAACTTTGTCACACATTTGTGCTAATCCATCAAGCATTCTAGGGGAAAAACGATGTAATAAATCCGCGTTAACGCTAATAAATTGCTCATATTTAACCGCCGGAATTTCAGGCCATTGCTGCCAATTAACTGTAGGTATTACCCGTTTTGATTTTTCATCAGGAATAATAATAACTTGTGGCTTAGTCACTATCACGTTTTCAATACTGATTTGTGGGTAATCTGTGTCGCTGTCGGCAAATACATTAGTTACTTGGCAGGTTTCGATTAACTGATTTATCCAGGTATTTTTTGATACCGTCATCATAGGCTCAGGCCACAGCTGATAAAACCCAGTAAGCGTGGTTTTATTATGCTGCGCGGCTTTAATTGCGTTGAGCTTAGCTGTAAATGCCTCTGCTACCTTTTTACTTTGCTCAATACGACCCGTTAATTGACCTAGTTTTAGTATTTCTTTAGCAACGCCTTCAATAGAGCGTGGATTACTTAAATGCAATTCAATCCCTAGTCGCTTAATTTGTGCTAAATCTTCTGCCTGATTACCGCTTTTCCACGCAATGACCATGTCAGGCTTGAGCATGAGTAACTTTTCGATAGAAATGCCATTATAGCCGCCGATACGCTCAATTTTAGTCGCCTCTTGTGGGTAATCTGCGTAATCCAGCGTGCCCACTATTAGATCACCCGCCCCAATGGCATATAAATTTTCGACTATGTGTGGTGCCAAAGCCACAATACGAAGCGGCTTGTCGGCTAAGGCTTGAGGTACATAAACAGCAAACAATAACAGCCCAAGAATAATGCGTTTTAACATTAGTAATCAAAGCCTTTTAGTGCTTTTACGCCCGACTCAAACGCATGCTTTACATTACGCACTTCACTTACGGTATCGGCCAGCTCAATTAAGGTACGGTGCGCAGCACGGCCAGTAATAATTACCGATTGCATTGCAGGTCGGTTGTTAATTGCAGCAACCACTTCCTCAAGGTCGATATAGCCATAGGTCACCATATAGGTGAGCTCATCGAGTAATACCACATCGATACTGCTGTCGCTTAGCATCCGCTTTGACTCTTGCCATGTTGCTTGTGCTGCCGCAGTATCGGCCTCTTTATTTTGCGTATCCCAAGTAAAACCTGTGTTCATAACAGCAAATTCAACTCCAGCACCTTGTAGTAAATTACGCTCACCACATTCCCATGTACCTTTAATGAACTGACATACCGCGGCCTTTTTACCATGGCCAACACAGCGTGCAACCACACCAAAACCAGAGGTTGATTTACCTTTGCCATTACCAGTAATAACCTGAAAAATGCCTTTTTCTTGCTGTGCCGCTGCTACTCGAGCATCAACTTGTTCTTTTACTTTTTGCTGGCGCTGTTGGTGCTTGTCGTTTGTTGATTCAGTCATTGTTATGTCCTTGGTAAATTTTAATAATTTGTTCAATGTTTAAATGTGTTTGGCACATTTCAGCGAGGCGTTCTAGCTGGCGCTCGCGATGCTCATTGATGCTGATACCACTAATTTCACTGTCTGGTTTTAGCCACTTTAATAGCAGCTCTGTAGCGGCTGCGTTGTCAAATAAGCCATGTAAATAAGTACCAGCAATGGCATTATCGTCACTAATAAAACCATCCGTAGTAAAGCCATTGGGGTGTTTATTAAAGTGAATAAGTGGTTTATTGAGCGCTTGACCTTTACTGATCCCAGCATGTATTTCGTAACCCTGACAAGCAACCTGCTGCTGGTTTAAACTAATAGTGGCGTTTACTTGGCTTAGCACTTTTTGTTCACCTAATGTGGTATCAAAATCACTAAGCGCTAACC
The DNA here is from genome assembly GCF_013394125.1 of Pseudoalteromonas sp. Scap25. Lineage (GTDB taxonomy): Bacteria > Pseudomonadota > Gammaproteobacteria > Enterobacterales > Alteromonadaceae > Pseudoalteromonas. The sequence continues at coordinate 2,748,036 of NZ_CP041327.1, forward strand.
CAGCTATTTGCCCTAATGATGATTCCACCGCATTAGGGTCACAAATCGTATTACCTAGCATTTGCATACCGCCGCAAATACCCAATACTTTGCCACCATAGCGTAAATGGCGTTTAATTTGCTTATCCCAGCCTTCATTTTTTAAAAATACCAAATCGCTGAGTACATTTTTACTGCCAGGCACAATAATTAAATCAACATCAGGAATTGTTTGAGTATGGCGCACATAGGTTATATTTATATTTGGGTGTAATCGCAGTGCATCAAAATCGGTATGGTTACTAATATGAGGCACTAGCAGCACCGCAATATTAATGCTGGCTTCGGTCACATTATTATCTATGGCAACGGCATCTTCGGCATCAAGTGCTAAATCGTGTAGGTAGGGTAACACCCCTAACACAGGTTTACCTGTATACTCTTCAAGCCAATCTAACCCGCCTTGTAATAGGCTAATGTCACCACGAAAACGGTTAATCACAAAGCCTTTTACCCGTGCTTGCTCTGATTCGCTTAATAGCGCCAAAGTCCCTACTAGGTGAGCAAACACACCCCCTTTATCAATATCAGCAATAATAATAACCGGGCAATCAACCTTTTCGGCGTAGCCCATATTGGCGATATCGTTTGCGCGTAAGTTAATTTCAGCTGGGCTACCAGCCCCTTCAACCAACAATAAGTCAAAGCGTTTAGCTAAACGATTATGCGAGGTTAATACCGCTTCCATAGCCACTTTTTTATAGTCATGGTAAGAGTCGGCTTCCATATTGCTAATAGCCCTACCATGAATAATAACTTGCGCGCCGGTATCACTATTGGGTTTGAGTAATATCGGGTTGAAGTCTATTTCAGGTGCTACTTTTGCCGCAACGGCTTGTAATGCTTGTGCTCTACCAATTTCACCGCCATCATGAGTTACGGCACTATTAAGCGCCATATTTTGCGGTTTAAACGGCGCAACATTAACACCTTGATTAGCAAACACTCTGCAAAGTGCTGCAACCAGGGTACTTTTACCCGCATCTGAGGTAGTGCCTTGTACCATTAGTGTTTTCATTATTGAACCACCAGCTGACGCTTACGAAAATACAATATACTTAAAAAGAATAGACTGCCGATAGCCGCCGTGATCACTCCGATTGGCAACTCTTGATTACTTAATAGTGAGCGAGCGAGCACATCGACCCACACCATAAATATTCCCCCGACTAATCCAGTCATTAATAATCCAACGCGGCTACCTTGAGAGATAAAAAAGCGCACTATGTGTGGCACCATCAAGCCAACAAAACCAATACCACCACAGTTGGCAACTAACACGGCCGTGATCAACGAGCTTAAAATAAGCATTAAAATTCTAAAACGATGTACTCTTACGCCAAGCGTTGTCGCACTTTCATCGCCTAACAACATGGCATTAAGCTGACGCCTAAAACCCAACATGATTATTGTACAGACTATAATGACTAAGACAGGTAATAGCAGCGACTGCCACTGTGCTTTAGCAAAACTACCTAAAGTCCAAAATAAAATAGCCGCGACTGCTTGTGGATCGCTCCAATAAAGTAACAAACTAGTAAAAGCACTAAATAAAAATGATAAGGCTACCCCCGCCAATAACATCGATTCAACTTGGGCATTACGCTGGCTGCCAGCAATTAAAATTAATAATCCCATCGCCACTAAACTACCGGTTAATGCCGCCCCAGATAGCGCAATACCCGCCCCTGCTCCCACAAAAGACATTAGTATAACCACACCTAATGAAGCGCCGGACGAAATACCAAATAAGTAAGGATCTGCTAAGGGGTTACGGGTGACTGTTTGTAGTATTAAACCTGCAATCGCTAAGCCACTCCCAGCTAAAAAAGCCAGTAAAGTACGTGGCATTCTTAATTCAATAATAATACGGCTGGTGAATAAAGCCTCGTTTGAAAAGGTTAAGCTTTGATATACATCTGCGAGCGACGTGGGTGCCGCACCAAAACTCAGTGCAATAAATAAACTTAATAGTGCGCATAGTAGCGCAGCGATTAATGCAACGGTATGGTTAGAAAAAACCGTCATATTATTGGTATCCATAATAATAAGTAATATGAGGAATAGCCTCACCCGAAGCTGCTGATTGAGGGTGAGTGCTCACTTGTGCACAAACGCCAAACACCTCATCCAGTATCTGCTCAGTGACCACTTTATTTGGCTTACCTGCATCAACAACTTTTCCATTTTTAATAACCACTAACTCATCACACATAGCAGCAGCTAAATTTAAGTCATGAAATGACGCAAATACCGTGATCCCTAGAGATTTAGCCAGCTCCATCAGTTGAATTTGATATTTCACATCAAGGTGACTAGTTGGTTCATCCATAATAAGAAGTTGCGGTTGCTGCACAATAGCGCGGGCAATAAAGGCTCGTTGCTTTTCACCGCCAGATAGCGAATCAAATAATTGAGTACTATGAGATTCAAGCCCCACATGGCTAATAGCCTGAGCTATTTTTTGTTTATCTGCTTGGGTGGTCGAACTGAATAGCGTTTTATGTGGCGTAAGCCCTAGAGCCACAACATCGAATAACGAGAGGTTAAATTGCGACGGTGTTTCTTGTAGCACAACGGCAACTTGCTTGGCGTAGTCTTCGCTTTTTAGTTGCCAAATATCGGTGTTATTAAATTTAACCTCTCCCGCTGACGGCTGATTAAATCGATACAAGCAACGCAGTAAACTCGATTTTCCCGCACCATTAGGACCAATTAAGCCAACAAACTTGCCACGCTCAATACTCAAATTAATATGCTCAAGGATTAAGGTGTTACCCACTCGCCAAGAGACATTATTAACGGTTAGAAGTGCAGTTTTTTTAGCGGTTTGAGTGTGCAAAAAATTATCCTAGGCAGGGAAAACCCACACTCAGTACCACAAGTACCAAAAAGAAAATGAGTTAACCCGCTCGTTATATGAAGTTTTAAGGCACTTGTATCTGACTTACAGTAAAACTGATTACAGTTACGGGTATAGTTGAGGAGTTTCACCTCATTCCAAATGCTTGGCTATTATGCGCAGATAAGTAAATAATTTAAAGCAAAAAAAACCGCACTCAGCTGAGTGCGGTTAAAAGGGAGTGTTTTAACTAAGGTTTAGTTAAAACTTATATTCCATACCTAAACCTAGGTAATCTTGGTCAACGTTGTTGTCCATATCAAAACTTGAGTAAAAGCCAAACACCTTAAGATTTTTGTTTAGCTTGTGATCAACACCTACCGATACTGCACTTTTATCATCGCTGTCATCAAAATCCATTGTTTGATATTGCACTTTAAAAGTGTTGCTACCCATTAGGTAAGCTGCATTCACTAAGTAACCGTCAGCTTCAGCGCTACCGTCTACTTTTTCTTGTGTTTGGTACATTGCACCAAGTCTAAAGTCTTCAATTTTACCTTGAACTGTTGCACGTACTACGTCGTAACCATTTACTTCACTATCAGCAGCAACAGCAGCGTATACAGCGCTCTTTTTAAGGCCAGCATCACCATAAGTTAACGCCACTGAGTAACCATTTTTGGCATCTTTATCATCTTCTGCAATAAATGAAGCTAATACTTTAAAGCCTTCATATGAGTTTGAAGCGTAAGATACTGAGTTACCTAAGCGGTTTTCACCTTTAAACGTGTTTTTAATATCACCTTCAAGGTCATTAAATAAATCAAGTTTACCTTGCGCCTGCTTTAGCGCGGTATCGTTACGGCCTATTACTACCTGACCAAATGAACCTTTAAAACCTACATATTGATTACGCGCTGAAATATTATCTTTATCGCCTTTTGAGTCAGCGTCCGACACATCAACCTGAAACTCAAACTTATAAACAGCTTCTAAACCGTCTGAAATTTTTTCAGACCCCTTAAGTCCGAAACGAGATGCATTACTTTTAATTTCAGTAAACGACCCTTCTCCATCATCAGATGATTGAACGGTTACATTCGCTTTACCGTAAATGTCTACTTCTGCAAGCGCATTAAAAGATAAACCACTAAGTAAGGCTAGGCATAGGCTCGATTTTGCAAATTTCATGTTATTTCCTCGATAAACACAATAGACTAATTTTTAAAACAGCAGCAGTGTGTCACCGCTAAATGACAAAAATATTACAAAGGACATATTTTTGTCTTTTTAAGTTAATAAAACTGCATTAAATCTGAAATCAAAATAACATCTAAAATATACCGTCTAACGACTACTTACTTTGTTTCAGTAAACTCGGTGTCATTTGCGACAGCAAATTAACCAGAGTTTCTATTAACTCTTTCTGTTCGTTATCTCTATGATAGGCAACAAATACATCTCTTGACGTATTTTCTACCCCTTTTACATGAAAAAGTTCGCCTTTTTCTAAATGGTCTTTAACTAATACCTGTGGAATAAACGCACTGCCGCCACATTGCAGTATTAAATCAAGGGCTATACGTCCGGTACTGGTTCTAAAATAAGGCGGCGTTTTACCGGTAAACTGACGGGCGTGCCAAAGAGAAAACGTAGTTCCCCAATCAACATAAACATATTGATTATCAAAAAAGTTATCGCCTGTTGCGGTATCGTAGCCACTAACCGGAATAATAGGTAGTTCACAAATTCGTTCAACAACGAGTTCGTCTACTTTTGGTGGATCAAATAAAATGGCTAGATCAAGGGTGCGCTCTAATAGTAATCGAGTACTCTCTTGTTGTGCTTTTACCTCTGCCACCAAAGATACACCGGGCATAGCCGATACTATATTTGTAATACCAAACTGTAAAAACGCATCCCAAATATTAGGAGTCCCAGCCAAGCTGATTTGCTTATGCATATTATCTGCAAGTGCAACATCCACTTTGGCCCTTTGCATTCCAGTAATAATCATTTGTGCATGCGGCAACAAGCGCTCACCCGGAGCCGTTAGTTGAATATTATTGCGCTGGCGAATAAATAAATTTACGCCTAAGCCCTGCTCTAATTGACGAATTCGAAAACTCACTGCAGACTGCGTTATGTATAGGTTTTCTGCCGCTTTACCAAAATGGCGAGTACGCACCACTTCAACAAATGTTTTTAATAAATCTATGTCCAATTTTTTATCCTCACGATAAAAATTTTTTGTTTAAAAAAATAGCGATTATGACCCATACTCCAGCTAATAATTGGTATGAGGGTACAGCTATGAGCAATGATATTTCACTACTTCGTCAAGCATTTGTTAGTCAACGTCAGTTTTATGATGATCAAAACTTTCCACGCGGATTTAGCCGCAGCGGACACTTTACCTTGTTAGAGGCAAGTATTTTAGAACAGCACGGTGTTGTTTTAAAAAGTTTGTATAACAAAACAGTTGAGCCGCAAAACGAATATCAACAACAATTTGTAAATGCAATAAGTGGCATCATAGAGCCAAGTAACCCCATTGAGCGAGCATGGGTTAAATACTTAAAGCTAACAACCTGCAAAACAAAATTTCATACATTATTTGGTCGCTCAAAAATTTCAGGGCCAACACCAATCAGCCAAGATTATTATTCTGAGGCTGACAATCTATAAGTCATTACAATAGTTGCTTTTTGGCGTTTTAGCAGTTACAACTTGTATAAGCAAACACTTTTGCAAAATTTAAACAAGGCTGTTACGTGACGCACAGAATACTTATTATTGAAGACACCCCTACTATTGCGCGAGTGCAAAAGCATATCGCGCAAAAAGCGGGCTACGAGGTTGATATTGCTCAGTCGCTGGCTGAGACTAAAGAGCTGATAAGTAAACATGCTTATTTTTGCGCAGTGGTAGACTTTATATTACCTGATGCCCCACAAGGGGAAGCGGTTCCCTGCACCGTTGCAGCAGATATTCCTACCATAGTTATGACAGGCAATATCGATAATCAAACTCGCGATACCGTCGAAAAATACCCTATTATTGATTACATTATCAAAGGCAATAAACAAGCTTACGAATATTTAGAAAAGCAGCTTTATCGCCTACCTCGAAATAAGCAGGTAAAAGTACTGGTTGTTGATGATTCAGCTTCAACACGCCAATATATTTGTAATTTATTAACACGTCATAAATATCAAATCTTTCAAGCAGCCGATGGCCTAGAGGCGCTTAAAGAGCTTGAAAACACCCCTGACATCTCTGTGATCATTACCGATAAAGAAATGCCTAACATGGGCGGTATTGAGCTATGTAATGAAATTAGGCGCATTTATAGTAATGACGAAAAAGCTGTTATTGGTATCTCAGGCGCTACATCGTCTAATTTGTCTGCTTTATTTCTAAAAAATGGAGCAAACGATTATCTATATAAACCTTTTAACAGTGAAGAATTTTACTGCCGGTTGAGCCAAAACGTCGATATGCTAGAGCATATCGAAACTATAAAACGCCAAGCCAATACCGACTATTTAACTAAACTCCCTAATCGCCGTTACTTTTTTGAAGAGGCTAATAAGTCATTAAAGCAGTTTAAAAAAGCAAAAATGCCGGCACAGCTCGCCATGCTTGATATTGACCATTTTAAAGCGATTAACGATACCTATGGTCATGATGCCGGAGATGAAGTGCTTAAAGGGCTTGCGATATGCTTTAATAAATATTTTGAAAACCAATTGGTTGCCCGTTTAGGCGGAGAAGAATTTGCGGTATTTTTTACTGAGCTAACCGAACAGGAGGCGCTAAAACGACTAGAGAGCTTCAGGCTTTTTATTGAGCTTAACAGTCATGAATTCAGTCAAGCAAACATCAAGTTTACGCTGTCGATAGGCTTCAGCAACAGTAAAACCTATCAGATTGACGAGCTATTAAAACAAGCCGACTTAAAGCTCTACAAAGCCAAAGAGTCGGGTCGTAATAAAGTGGTTTAGTTTTTAAACCACACCAGAGGCTACAATGGCCGCTTTTCTGCGTTTTCGCGATTGATGGTATGAGTCCCAACTAAAAATAGCCAATGCGCTCCAAATACACGCAAAGGTAATTACGCGCTCAGCATCAAACACCTCACCATAAAATACCACCGCTAAAATAAACATTAGGCTAGGCCCTATATACTGAAAAAACCCTAACGTTGTATATTGCAAACGCTTAGCCGCGCCGGTAAAACACAGCAGTGGCAGCGTAGTTACTATGCCCGCGCTCACCAATAATGCATTAGTTAGCCAATCATTCGCTGGTAAATTTGACGTTTCAGTCGGTACCATTAGCCACCAATAGGTAAGCGCCACGGGTAACAATATTAATGCCTCAATTAAAATCCCAGGCAGAGCATCAACTTGTAGCTTTTTACGTAATAAGCCATATAGTGCGAAAGATGTCGCTAATGAAAACGCTACCACGGGGAATGAGCCAAAACTAATTAGCTGTAACAACACGCCTGTAAAAGCTAAAGCAACAGCAACACCTTGCAACTTACGTAATCGTTCGTTTAAAAACACCATACCAAGCAACACATTCAATAGAGGATTAATGTAGTAACCTAGGCTGGCATCCAACATGTGATTGTTATTGATGGCCCAAATAAACAATCCCCAGTTAAACCCTAGTAAGGTCGAGGTAACAACTAACATCAAAATAAGTTTAGGTTGGATTAAAATGCGTTTAATTTTATCCCAGTAGCTGAGCACACTCACCACCACAATAAGAAACACCACTGACCAAATAACACGGTGCATTAAAATTTCAAATGCTGACACATGTTGGATCATCTTAAAATAAATGGGTGCGAGGCCCCACATAAAAAAAGCGAGGCAGGCAAAAATAGCACCCTTTCGCTGCTCGGTATCAATCGACATAGTAACCACTTGGTGATTTAAAAGGCCGTCAGTTTAACCCCCTCTCACTTTTTAGCCAACTAAATACGTGCCCGTTCCAAAAGCAATTTGTACTGACTTCTCGTTGTGCAACTCCATTCGACACACGCATACTTTATTTCCTGAGCGAATCAGCTTAGCACTAGCAATAAATACCTCGCCTTTGCCTGGACGTAAATAGTCGGTGCGTAAATCTATTGTCCCCAGTGTGGCTAACTTTTTATGTACACTGGGTAAATCTGCATCGTCTAGTTTTCCTATAACGCTGGCGGCAGCAAGCATTCCACCCACATTATCAAGTACCGCCGAAATAACCCCACCATGGAGAATTTTTTGCGCAGGGTTGCCTATTAATACATCTTGCCAAGGAAAGGAGATTTTAGCTTGTTCAGTACTAAGTGACTCCACCGCTATTTTTAAAAACTGGTTAAAAGGCATATTATTTACAAACAATGCCCCAACTTGTTCAATCAACATTTCTTTATTCATTATTATTCTCTATGTTTAAGGTGGTACGATGAGTAAAGCACAACTTAAAGCTGTTGTAACCTCCTCGATTATCATTACCGATGTTTACACCAAATAATGAAAGCTAAAGACATACTGATAAAAAACCACTAAAATAGCGCCGATGAATACACTAACTCCCTCTCCAAATACGCTGGTGCGTAAACCTGAAACTGTACTCAAACAAGTGTTTGGTTACAGCGAATTTCGCGACGGTCAAAGTGCAGTAATCGATGCTGCGATTAACGGCCAAGACTCGTTAGTATTATTGCCTACCGGTGGTGGTAAATCGGTGTGTTACCAAATACCCGCACTAGTATTAGAGGGGGTAACCATTGTTATCTCTCCGCTCATTTCTTTAATGCAAGATCAAGTAACTCAGTTACAAGCTCTAGGCGTAAAAGCCGCTTATATAAATAACAGCTTAGCCCGTGAAGAACAGCAGTTAGTCTATCAGCAGTTGCATCAGGGGCTAATAAAATTACTTTATGTTGCCCCAGAGAAAGTACTACAAAGGGAATTTTTAGAGCGCTTATCGCATTTAAATGTCAGTTTGTTTGCTATTGATGAAGCACACTGTGTTTCTCATTGGGGACATGACTTTAGACCTCACTATTTTAGATTAAATGAATTAAAGCAACGCTTTACACATGTACCTATGATGGCACTCACTGCCACCGCTGATAAAGCCACCCGCTTTGATATTGTTGAGCAACTCAAGCTACAGCAGCCTTATATTCATACCGGCAGCTTTGACCGCCCTAATATTCGTTACACCATAGAAGAGAAATTTAAACCTATGGTGCAATTACTGCGCTATTTGAAAGAACAAAAAAATCAAAGTGGCATTATTTATTGCACCAGTCGAAAGCGGGTTGATGATATTGCTGAAAAGCTTGCCGATGCAGGCCTTAATGCGGCTGCTTATCATGCGGGAATGAGTAACGAACAGCGTCAATTTGTGCAAACTGGATTTGCCCGCGACGATATTCAAATTGTGGTTGCCACCGTTGCCTTTGGTATGGGAATTAACAAGCCTAACGTACGTTTTGTATTACATTACGACATTCCAAAAAGTATTGAAGCGTATTATCAGGAAACCGGTCGCGCTGGACGTGATGGACTCGCTGCAGAAGCCATTATGTATTTTGACCCCGCTGATATAGGTCGGGTTAGACGCTTTTTTGAAGATATTGACGATGAACAACGCCGTCGTGTAGAAGAGCAGCGTTTTAATGCCATGGCCAGTTTTGCCGAAGCGCAGACTTGCAGACGTCAAATATTATTAAACTACTTTAGTGAATACCAACGAGAGCCGTGCGGTAACTGCGATATTTGCTTAAATCCACCAAAAAGCTTTGATGGCACACTGGTGGCCCAACAAGCTCTTTCGTGTGTGTATCGGGCACAGCAACGATTTGGCTTAGGTTACATTGTAGAGTTATTACGCGGCGCAAATACCAGCCGCATTCGTGATAACAACCATCATGAACTCAGCACCTATGGCATAGGTAAAGATAAAAGCAGTGAGTTTTGGCTCAGTATTTTACGCCAACTTATTCACCAAGGGCTACTAAGCCAAGATATAACCCAAGGCGCATCACTACGGCTTACCGAAGCTGCACGCGCTATTTTAAAGAGTGAGTATGCGCTACAACTGGCTGAACCACGCCTACAAGCTAAGCACGTTTATCAGGATAAATTAGCGCAGTTTAATTACGATAAAAAGTTATTTGCTCGCCTACGTGCATTACGTAAAGAATTAGCCGATGCCGATGACGTACCCCCTTATGTAGTATTTAACGATAAAACGCTGGCCGAAATGGCGCAGCTTATGCCTACCAACGACAGTGAATTTTTAAAAGTGTCGGGGGTTGGTTTTACTAAATTAAACAAATATGGCGGTGAGTTTTTAACCGCAATTCGACATTATCTAGCAACGCAATAAGCCCCTTATGACCGAACTTGAATACGATCACACACATCAATGCATTATTGTTAAACCAACAGAGTTGCCGCACGATGAAGACTTTGAGTTATGGGGAACGTTTTTTTTGCACAGCGATGAAATTAGCATTAGTGAATTTGCAGCTGGGGCTGATCGTCACCAACTGCGTTTTAACTATGCTAACCACACTTTTAATTTAAATTTTGAGCATTACAGTCAAAGTGTGTGGATTAACGGCGAAGGTCAAGATGCCGACAACCTATTGGCAGCGTTAACATTTTATTTAAGCTAAGGCCACGTCTATTTATCGCTAATACCTTATAATTGCTATAAAAAATAAACTAAATTGGCACTTTTACTTACATATTAATAACAATGATGTAAGCTAAGAGTAAGTGTTTTATTTTGCAAAATAGCGCTAAAGAGGGTCAATGCTAAATAGAAAATGGATTGCACGTAGTTGTTTTAGCCTTTCTATTTTGAGTATGTTTATGCTCAGCGTTTGCGCGCAAGAAACGCCACTAGCCCAAAGCTGCCAAAATGACGATTCATTGAAAACTTCTGAAATTAACTTGCGTCGACAAATCGAGTCTCAACCTCCATCGCTTACGATAAATAGTAACGCTAAAATTGCCTCAATTAATCTTAAACAACTTAATGTTTTTAATACCGAACTCGAAGCTGAAAACAACGCACTGTTTCGCTTTGCTAATCGTGCACATATACAAACTGAGCCTGAGGTTATTAAAAGCATTTTATTGTTTAAAGCGGGTGATACTTTTAATCAAAAAACCTTGGCTGAATCTGAGCGGCTACTGCGTAAACAAAACTATTTATATGACGCACAAATTGTTGCCAACGAAAACTGCGATGGCGATATTGATGTAACCGTGGTGACTCGCGATTTGTGGACTTTGCTACCCGAGCTTAGCTTTAGCCGCAGTGGTGGCGAAAATAAATCAAGTATCGGCTTTCGCGAGTCTAACTTATTTGGTTGGGGCAAACGATTATCGTTTGCTCGCAAAACCGACAGTGATCGTAATGGCTATTTATTTGTTTACGATGATCCAAATATCCTATCAACACGCTACAGAGGTCGTATAGAGTATGCCGATAACAGTGACGGTAAAAGCCACTTAGTTGAGCTAACTTATCCGTTTTACGCCATCGATACACCTTACAGTTATGGTGCCTTGAGTTACTCGACCCAGCGAGAAGAGGCGCTCTATCTCAGGGGCGATAAATTTAGTGAGTTTGAACAGACCACCGATCTAAATCAGGTATTTTTTGGTCACTCTAAAGCCCTTAGCCATAACTGGACACAGCGCTTGAGCCTAGGTTATATCGATGAGCAACAAACATTTAAAAGCATAGATGAAACCACTGTGCCGCTAGCTGAAAATAGGCAGCTTAGTTATCCTTATGTAAGCGGCCACTGGTTTGAAGATTACTTTATAAAGGTGCGTAACTTTGACAGTATTTACCGTACCGAGGATTTAAATTTAGGTTGGAATATAAAAGCTACGCTGGGTTATTCTGATGAATCAATTAGTAACGACGATAGCCGCGCTATTTACTCGTTTAACTTTAACAAAGCACATTTTAGTGGTGATAATACGCTATGGCGGTTTCACGCAGATATTCAAGGTTATTGGAATAAAGAACAAAAACAGCTTGAAAACTTAATCACCACCAGCCAAATTCAATATTATTTAAATACCAGTATTGATCAGTCTTGGTATGTAAAAGCCAGGCTACAATACGCAAAAAACCTCACCAACGATAAGCAGCTCACTCTCGGGGGCGAAACAGGTTTACGCGGTTACCCTATTGAGTTTCAACATGGCGATCGGAGTTTTTTAGTCAGCTTAGAAAAGCGCTACTATTGGGAGTATGACTTACTACAACTGTTTAAAGTGGGAGGCGCAGCCTTTCTAGATGTAGGTCGCGCATGGTATAACAATGACTCGAATACCCTGTATCAAGTTGAAAACACACCTGTACTTAAAAATGTTGGACTCGGTTTACGCCTTGCGCCAAGTCGCGCCAACGCGGGTACTATGATCCACCTTGATATTGCCGCGCCACTAAATAAATATAACGATGTTGACTCGGTACAATGGCTACTGAGCGTTAAAAATTCTTTTTAAATCACTACTGCGCACAAAGCTAACACGTTACACTTTGCGCCTATCATTATTGTGAGAATACGTTTTGGAATTAATCTCTCTTTTAGAGCTTGTGAGCACACAATATAAGTTAATCGTAACTGTAATTGCGCTGTTGAGTTTTCCGTTACTGTTAAAGCTAACTAAAAAATTACTCGAAAAAGCCATTAGAGGTAAAATCGACTTACACAGAAAATACCGAGCAGAGTTACTATTAAAAATAATACTCGCCTTTGTTATGTTGTGTTTAGTATTAGTTTTTTGGGGAATAGAGCTGCGTGGTTTATTAGTATTAGGTTCTTCCTTATTTGCCATGTTAGGCGTTGCGCTGTTTGCTGCTTGGTCTCTATTGAGCAACTTAACCGCGTTTTTATTGATGTTTATTCAAAATGACTGCCGTGTAGGCTATTGGGTTAGAATCGTGGATGGTGCCAATGCCATTGAAGGACGCATTATTGAAATGGGGCTGATGAATGTATTACTAGAACACGTTGATGGGCATAGGGTGATTTATCCAAATAACTTATTTGTTACCCGCCCAGTGTTAGTTCTCAATACAGAGCCAAAACCAACAAAGGCGCCTAAAATTAAACGTATTATTGGCCCAAAACCACGTAATTAAATAACAATTAAAAAAGCCGCTTAAGCGGCTTTTTTAATTTTTTACCAGTGAAGTTAATTATTCAGCTCAGCCGTTTTCAGTTCATCATCTAAGTCATTTATCTCATCAATAAACGTTTCTAGCTGCTGCTCTACCAGGCTATTTGCATGTGCAAAATAAGCAATGTGGAATACGGCATCGCCTTCATTTACTAGAGGCATGGTTTGCTGACCAATAATAATACCGCTACGTGGAGCGAGTAATTCAAGCTCAGAGTCGCCAAGTGGGCTACTTATATACGCCAGTATTTGCCCCTTTGTGACACGTTCACCTAACGATACTTGCGCTCTTACTATGCCGTCAACCTCAGCACGTACCCAACTTGTTGAACCAGCAATAATCGGCTCAGGTAGTTTTTTTGGTCGTTTACCGCGCATCATTTTTAAATGGCGCATAACATAATCAACCCCTTGTACTCCCGCAGCAATCGCAATCGGGTCAAAGCGCAGCGCCTCACCGGCTTCGTAGGTAATAACGGGTATGCCCAAATTAGCCGCTTCACTACGTAGTGAACCATTGCGCAGTGATGCGTTAATTACAGCTGGTGTGCCAAAGGCCTTAGCCATTTGCGCTGTAGCTTCATCGGCTAAATTAGCACGTATTTGCGGTAAGTTAGTACGGTGAATCGCCCCCGTATGTAAATCTATAATATGCGTACAGTGCACAGCAACTTGGTTAAAAAACATATACGCCATACGACCTGCTAACGAGCCACGTTCAGAACCTGGAAAGCTTCGGTTCATATCACGACGGTCAGGCAAGTAACGCGACTTATGAATAAAACCAAATACATTCACAATCGGCACCGCTATTAATGTGCCTCGTAGCTGGCTAGGGTCGATTTTAGCCAGTAGCTGGCGCACTACTTCAACTCCATTTAGCTCATCGCCATGTATTGCCGCACATACCATCAATACAGGGCCTTCCATTACACCATTGACCACTTCAATAGGAATATTAAGCGGTGAATGGGTATAAAGCTTTGCAGCTTCCAGCGCCAGTGATTTTCGCTCACCCACGCCAATACTTTCACCTAATAAGGTAAAAGGACTGTTAATTTTAACCTTTGCCACGTGTTGCTGTTCCTTTCACTGAGGCCGTTTTTTCGATGAAATCAATCACCATACCCGCGATATCTTTACCTGTTGCCACTTCAATTCCCTCAAGGCCTGGCGATGAGTTTACTTCCATAACCAAAGGACCACGAGATGAGCGAAGTAGGTCAACGCCAGCAACGTTTAAGCCCATTGCTTTTGCCGCTGCAACCGCTGTTTTACGCTCTTCTGGGGTAATACGCACCAGTGTAGCACTACCACCACGATGAAGATTAGAGCGGAACTCGCCTTCTTGCGCTTGGCGTTTCATTGCTGCAATCACTTTATCACCCAGTACAAAACAACGAATGTCTGCACCGCCAGCTTCTTTAATATACTCTTGCACCATGATATTGGCTTTTAAGCCCATAAATGCTTCAATCACACTTTCAGCTGCTTTACGTGTTTCAGCCAATACCACACCAATACCTTGAGTACCTTCCAGTAATTTAATAACAACCGGTGCACCGCCTACCATTTCTAATAAATCTTTTACGTCATCCGGCTTGCTGGCAAAGCCTGTGACCGGCATACCTACACCTTTACGTGATAGTAATTGCAAAGAACGTAATTTATCGCGAGAGCGAGAAATAGCCACAGATTCATTAACAGGGAACACTCCCATCATTTCAAATTGGCGTAATACAGCACAACCATAAAATGTAACCGATGCACCAATACGTGGCACGATAGCATCGAAATCTTTTAGATTTTCACCACGATAATGAATTTCAGGTTGCTCTGAGTTTATGTTCATATAAGAGCGTAACGCATCAATAACTTTCACTTCATGTCCGCGCGCCTCAGCAGCTTCAATTAAACGACGCGTTGAATATAATTTTTTGTTACGAGATAAAATACCAATTTTCATAGTTAAAACCTTAACTAAATTATGTTGAGTAAGCACATGTAAGTGTATTTACTACTCAACGAATCCTTATAATAAGTGTGATAAAGCCGGATCAACGACTATACGATTTTCCATTGCTGTGCGCCCTAACAACATTCTAAACTTCATTGACGCACGACTTGTTAATGTAATTTCTATTGGCCAACTAAATTCGCCTGCATGCAATGTAGTTTCAATAAAGTAACGCAATTCTTTTTGGCCACTAGAGCTGGTAACGTACTTCATTTTTTTAACTTTGGCATTGCAGGTAATTTGCGTTTGCTCGTCTTCTTGCAATGGTTGGGCTGTAAATTTAACCCACTTTTCGCCATCTACTTCGTACTCTTCAATATTAATTGCATGAATACAGGAAGTACGCGCACCAGTATCTATTTTTGCTTTAATTTGCTCGATACCTAGCTCGGGTAAACTTAACCACTCACGCCAACCAACTGTTATTTTTGTCGTCATAAATGCGCCCTTAGTAAAAAAGTGTTTTATACGCTACCGCTAATAAAACACCAGCAAAATAAATTCATCCACTCGATAAGTCGATTTGATTGATCTTTTAAGTTTACTCGGTTAACAATGCCCTCTAATGTGTACACTTAACCATAGGCTAAAAAATAACTTTTTGTTGCTTAACTCTTCAAAGTAAAGCTAAGTTAAATACACTACAGTAAAACTGTATTAAAAACATACTATTTATGAGAAATTATTATGATTAACGGCTTACTTCATGCGCTTATTCTTGATGAACAAGGCGGCGCTCGCCCAATAGAAAACAGTAAACAATTACATCAATGGCAACCTACTGATGGAAAACTGTGGGTACATATGGATTACAGTCAAAAAGAAGCCGTTGATTGGTTAAAAAACTGCGGCCAATTAAACGACTACGAACTTGAATCACTTACCGCAGATGAAACACGCCCTCGTATTACTCCTACAATGAATGGCCATATGCTGTTTTTACGTGGAATCAATTTAAATCCAGCGCAAAGCCCTGAAGACATGGTGTCTATTCGCTTATTTATTAATAAAGATGTGGTGATCACTACCCGTAAGCGCCGATTATTGTCAGTGCAAGATATTTTAACCTCGTTGAATAATAATGAGGGGCCTAGCAGTATTTCTGAACTAGTGTGTAGCTTAGCGCAAAAGTTAACTTCACGTATGCAAACGGTAATAGATGAACTAGATGAAAGCTTAGATGAGTTTGAAGAAGAAATTGATGAGCCTAGTAAAAAGTTTGATAACCAGGGCTTGTCG
Source organism: Pseudoalteromonas sp. Scap25 (assembly GCF_013394125.1). GTDB lineage: Bacteria > Pseudomonadota > Gammaproteobacteria > Enterobacterales > Alteromonadaceae > Pseudoalteromonas. The sequence goes on from NZ_CP041327.1 coordinate 2,764,405, forward strand.
CAACTTCGCCGTCAAACAATCGCGCTAAAACGGTACTTAAAACCACAAAAGGAAGCGCTCAGCAACATGGTTAATAATCATTACTCGTGGCTGTTTGACGATGATAAAGCCAAGCTAAATGAAACCACCAATTTACTTATTCGCTATTTAGAAGAGCTCGATAGCTCAATAGAGCGTGCACTCGTTATTCAGCAAACCATTACTAACCAAGTGTCTGAGCAATTAAATCAGCGTATGTATGTGATGTCGGTGGTGGCTGCTTTATTTTTACCACTAGGATTTTTGACTGGGTTATTGGGGGTCAATGTTGGCGGTATTCCTGGCACAGACAGCCCCTATGCATTTACTGCATTTGTGGTGTTTTTGGTTGTTTTGACTGGTGGGATTGGTATTTACTTTAAAAATAAAAAGTGGCTGTAATTACAACGCAGATCTAACAGCACAAAAAAGGCGAACATAATTGTTCGCCTTTTGCATTGGTAACCCTTACTCTTGAAAGTAAGTGCCCCAACCGTCGTATTCTACGTCGCATTCAACAGCAAGTTGTGCAAGCTTATCAACGTCTTCCATTATAACGTCAACATCTAATTCGGCTTCAACAACAATGTCAAAACTCCAAATCTTTTCGCCGTCTTCAAGCTCAAGTTCTGCTGGCTCTTCTACATCGTAACCTAGTTTAAACGCAGCAAGTGCAGCTTGTTCTAACTTAGTAAAATCTTCACATACAAAGTGGTGTTCTACTTCATAAAGAATTTCCGGATCGGAACCATCTTCAAGTAATGAAGTTACGATGTCTTCACTTATTTCACGCCAGTTTTCCATTATTTCTCTCTCACTTGAGCATCTAATTCTGTTATTTTAGCAGCCATAATGCTGTGCACACTTTTAGCGTGCTCACGGGCACTGATACTGTTATCAAGTGCTATGGGGGCTAACATTTCAATGTAAATTGTACCATTATCCCAGCGATTTAGTTTAATGGTTTTATCGGTTGTGTTCATACATACTGGCACAACAGGTACCTCTGCACTCATTGCTGTATGAAACGCACCGGTTTTAAAAGGGAGTAAACCACGACCATAACTACGCGTCCCCTCAGGGAACATCCACACCGATAAGCCTTTTTGTTTTATTTTAGCCGCTGCTTTAGAAATAGTGCCTGCCGCTTTAGAGCGATTTGCTCTGTCGATTAAAATATTACCCGACAACCAATAAAGCTGACCAAAAAATGGGATCCACTTCAGACTTTTTTTGCCAACACTCACACAATTTTTTGGCACCATGGCTGGAACAGTAAATAAATCATAGCTATTTTGGTGATTCGCTACATACACAGCAGGCCCCACCTTAAGCGCATCGGGATGATATTTTAGTTCTAATTTAACCCCAAGCATTTTAGCCATTGAACCAAACCAACTTGCAATAACGTGCACATTATTAGGATGAAATGGTCTAAATATTGATAATAACAAACCAAAAAAACAACTTAACAATATAAACAACAGCATTATTAAAATACGTATAACAGCTAGCAAATGCGCCTCTCCAATATAACCACAATCATGTATTGCTCTATTATAACGTTATTTTGTTGCGTAGACGAGAAAATAGCGCACAAGCGTGCGCTGAAATAAAACAGTCATAAAAAAACGGCTTACCTAGGTAAGCCGTTTTCTAATTTGATCTTAGGATTAACTTGGCTCTGCGTCTGAGCTTGGTTCATCTACTTGCTGCGGTGTTAACTCTACCACAGCTTCATCAACGCGCTGTAAGCCACGAGGTAACTTATTCCCCCTGCGCCCTCGCTCACCATGATAGTGCTCAAGGTCGCTTGGTTTAAGGGTCAGCTTACGTTTACCTGCATGCAGCGTAACACTACTGCCTTGTGGTACAACAGCTAATACTTTTACAAACTCTTCGCGGGCTTGCACTTTCGCACCCGGAATAGAAATAATTTTATTGCCCTTACCCTTACCTAGCTTAGGGAGGTCTCGCAGTGGGAATAACAACATCCGCCCTTCGTTAGAAATCGCCATACAGTAGTCAGTAGCCACGTCGTTAACGCGAATTGGCGAAAGTAACACACCACCTTTTGGCACACTCACTAACGCTTTACCGTTTTTGTTTTTACTCACTAAATCTTTAAAGTCAGTAATAAAGCCATAACCAGCGTCGGAGGCCATTAACAACACTTGAGCGTCTTCACCCATAACTACATGCTCAAAGCTGGCGCCCGAGGTTAAGTTAAAGCGCCCTGTCATTGGCTCGCCTTGGCTTCGCGCTGAAGGAAGACTATGAGCATCAGTAGCAAATGCACGCCCTGCTGAATCTAAAAATACCGCTGGTTGATTACTTTTACCTCTCGCTGATGCTCTATAGCCATCACCAGCGCGGTAATTTAATCCTTCCACATCTAAGTCATGACCCTTACCAACCCGTGCCCAGCCTTTATCTGATAACACCACGGTTACTGACTCTGATGGTATTAAATCTTTTTCGCTTAGTGCTTTAGCTTCTACACGCTCAATCACAGGCGAGCGGCGATCATCACCATACATTTCTGCAGCTTCTTGAATTTCTTTTTTCAATAAGGTCGACATGCGACGGTCTGAGCCCAGTGTTTGCTCTAATTTGTCACGCTCTTTCGCCAATTCATCTTGCTCACCACGAATTTTAAACTCTTCAAGTTTTGCCAAATGGCGAAGTTTTAATTCTAAAATGGCTTCTGCTTGAATATCTGTTAAATCAAAGCGCTCCATCAATATTGGTTTGGGCTTATCTTCAGAGCGGATGATTTCTATAACTTCATCAATATTTAAAAAGGCAGCTAGTAAACCTTCTAAAATATGTAATCGTGCCAGCACTTTATCAAGTCGATATTGCAAGCGACGACGTACCGTTTCGCGTCTAAAGGTTAACCACTCTGTTAAAATACTCCGTAAATCTTTAACCTGTGGACGGCCATCTAAGCCGAGCATATTTAAATTTACGCGGTAATTTTTTTCAAGATCGGTGGTGGCAAATAAGTGTGCCATTAATGGCTCAGCTTTAATTCGGTTTGAACGCGGCACAATCACAATGCGGGTCGGATTTTCATGATCAGATTCATCACGTAAATCGGCTACCATTGGCAACTTTTTAGCATTCATTTGCGCTGCAATTTGCTCAAGTACTTTTGCACCCGAACATTGATGCGGTAACGCAGTAATAACTATATCGCCTTGCTCTTCACAATACACAGCGCGCATTTTAATTGAGCCACGGCCAGTTTTATAAATTTTGTGAATATCAGCTTTTGGCGTAATTATTTCAGCATCAGTTGGGTAATCTGGCGCATGTACTAAATCCAGTAACTCTTCGAGCTCTGTTTTTGGTTTATCAAGTAATAAACAACAGGCACTGGCTACTTCACGCACATTATGCGGCGGTATATCGGTTGCCATACCTACCGCAATACCGGTGACACCATTAAGTAATATATGCGGTAAGCGCGATGGCAATACTAAAGGCTCATCCATGGTGCCGTCGAAGTTTGGCGTCCAATCAACGGTCCCTTGGCCTAACTCTTTAAGTAATACTTCAGAGAATTTAGATAAACGCGCTTCAGTATAACGCATTGCCGCAAACGACTTAGGATCGTCAGCTGCACCCCAGTTACCCTGACCATCAACTAACGGGTAGCGATAAGAAAACGGCTGCGCCATAAGTACCATGGCTTCATAACAGGCACTATCACCATGAGGATGGTATTTACCTAATACATCACCCACGGTACGGGCTGATTTTTTGTATTTAGCACTTGCCGATAACCCCAGTTCACTCATCGCATAAATAATACGGCGCTGAACGGGTTTTAAGCCGTCACCAACGTGCGGTAAGGCACGATCCATGATCACGTACATTGAATAATTTAAATAGGCGTCTTCGGTAAAACGCCCCATTGTTTGCTGTTCAATTCCTTGCATTAGCAAGGTATCTGTATCACTCATTAAAGCTTACCTAGTTTTTCTTATAGCTTACGCGGTAAATTACGTTAGCGTAATCATCGCTTACCAATAGACTGCCATCATTTAATTGTGCAAATGCAACAGGGCGTCCAAATGTCGTTTCGTCTTGCATAAAGCCGGTGATCAGTGGCGTATATTTAGTTACTTTGGCATTTTCTATGGTTGCCACAGCCACTTTATAACCAACCTTTTCAGAGCGATTCCATGAACCATGCTCAGCAACAAATAACTGTTGTTTGTAGCTATTTGGGAACTGTTTGCCGGTATAAAAATGAATACCCAATGGCGCAACATGCGCCCCCAATGCCAATGCAGGTTGAGTGTAATCAGCAATATTTTTGCCTTCACCAAACTCAGGATCAACAATAACGCCACCATGCACGTATGGAAAACCAAAGTGCTCTTCTTCCTTAGTAATGCGGTTTAGCTCATCAGGTGGAATATCATCCCCCATCATGTCGCGGCCGTTATCGCTAAACCATAGCATTTGCGTACTAGGATGAAAGTCAAAACCCACCGTATTACGTACACCTTTGGCTAAAGTCGTTATTTCTTTGGTATCGGTATTTAACGAAAAAATACGGCCAAAGCGAGCATCTTCCTCACAAATATTACACGGTACGCCCACGGGAATTATCAGCTCGCCATTTGGTGCAAAGCGCAAAAACTTCCAACCATGGTGACGCTCTGACGGTAAATCGCTATAAAACACTTCATACTCAGGATTTTTGAGGTGTTTATCGATATTTTTAAAACGGATAATCCGGTGCACTTCACCAACATATAAGTCACCGCCTTTAATTGCTAAACCCGAGGGCATATTTAATCCCTCTGCAATCACTATTTTTTTATCTGCCACGCCATCGCTGTTATGGTCAATCAGTGCATACACATTGCCCGCTTTACGAGACCCTGCATACACAATACCTCGGCTTGATACTGCAATTTGCCGTGCATTTTCAACATCATCAGCAAATAAGCTGATTTCAAAACCTGGTGCAGCGGTCAGCTTGTCGAGTATATTTTTCGCCATCACTGGCGATGATATTAAGCCCAGTAACAACAGTGTGCTAAATAATTTATTCATTTGCCTCTCCTGTTTTAAAGCCCAAAGGCTTATTAAACTTGTGCCTTATTACCATGATCCTCTAGCCATTGACGGCGATCTGATGAGCGCTTTTTAGCGAGTAGCATATCCATCATTTCCATTGTTTGCTGCTCCTCATCAAGAGTGAGTTGCACTAAACGACGAGTATTAGGGTCCATAGTTGTTTCACGCAATTGTAGCGGGTTCATTTCACCCAAACCTTTAAAGCGTTGTACGTTTACTTTGCCACGTTTTTTTTCTGCTTCTATGCGCGCTAAAATACCGGTTTTTTCATCTTCATCCAGCGCGTAGTAAACATCTTTACCAATATCAATTCTAAATAACGGTGGCATAGCAACATACACATGGCCAGTTTTAACTAATTGTGGGAAATGGCGTACAAATAAGGCACACAGTAAGGTGGCAATATGCAGTCCATCGGAGTCAGCATCCGCTAATATACATATTTTATTGTAACGTAGTCCCGACATATCGGTTGAGTCAGGGTCAATACCTAGCGCGACTGAAATATCGTGCACCTCTTGAGAGGCCAAAATTTGCCCTGATTCAACTTCCCAAGTATTTAAAATTTTACCTCTTAGCGGCATAATTGCTTGGAACTCACGATCTCGCGCTTGTTTAGCTGAACCGCCTGCTGAGTCACCCTCTACTAAAAATAATTCCGTGCGGTCATTATCAGCAGCACTACAATCGGTCAGTTTGCCTGGTAATGCTGGGCCTGATGTAACTCGCTTACGTACTACTTTTTTAGCCGCACGTAAGCGACGCTGTGCATTTGAAATACATAGTTCAGAAAGTAGCTCTGCGGTGTCAGTGTGCTCATTTAGCCATAAGCTAAAGGCATCTTTTACTACACCCGATACAAACGCAGCACATGAACGTGATGAGAGTTTTTCTTTGGTTTGCCCTGCAAATTGTGGGTCTTGCATTTTAACCGACAACACATAACTACAACGTTCCCAAATATCATCTGGGGTGAGCTTTACGCCACGTGGTAATAAATTTCTAAACTCACAAAATTCACGCATCGCCTCTAAAAGCCCTTGGCGCAGACCATTTACATGGGTGCCCCCTTGCGCGGTAGGAATTAAGTTTACATAACTTTCGGCTATCGACTCACCACCTTCAGGCATCCATACTACCGCCCAATCAGCGCCTTCAATAGAACTTGAAAACTCACCCACAAATGGGTCTTTAGGTAGTATTTCGTAACCTTTAACGGCTTCAATTAAGTAATCTTTTAAGCCTGTTTCATAAAACCATTCTTGGGTTTCTTTCGTTTGTTTATTTACAAACTTAATACGCAAACCTGGGCATAAAACCGCTTTAGCTTTTAATAAGTGATTAAGCTTAGTCAAAGAAAAATTAGCAGAGTCAAAATAGCTGGTATCTGGCCAAAAACGTACCGTAGTACCAGTGTTGCGTTTACCCACTGAGCCAATAACATTTAAATCTTCAACTTTATCGCCATGCTCAAAAGCCATTCTAAATTGCTGCGCATCACGGCGAACCGTTACTTCCACGCGGGTAGATAGCGCATTAACAACCGAGATACCTACGCCATGCAAGCCACCAGAGAATTGATAGTTTTTGTTTGAAAACTTACCGCCGGCATGCAGCTTAGTAAATATTAACTCAACTCCTGGAATACCTTCTTCTGGGTGAATGTCAATTGGCATACCTCGGCCATCGTCACTCACCTCAAGCGAATTATCTTCATGTAAAATGACATCAATACGTGTTGCGTGCCCAGCCATTGCCTCATCAACACTGTTATCAATAACCTCTTGGCCTAAATGGTTTGGCCTTGTGGTATCTGTATACATGCCTGGGCGGCGTTTTACCGGCTCTAATCCATTAAGTACTTCAATGGCTTCGGCGTTATAATTTTGTTGAGTCATAGTTTTTATCTTTATATACGCTAATATCTGATTTTAAGAAAATCGACAATGCTTGAAAAAGCTCGCTCAAAGCCATTAAAGCTATGATCGCCGCCAAATTCAATTAACTGTTTACATTGTGAGTAATACTTTATTGCGTGCTGAAAATTTAACACTTCATCCCCTGTTTGCTGTAATAAGTACATCAGTTCAGGGTGTTTTAACTCTGTCACCGTTAATGCTTTTAACGCATCTATATGACGAGATTGTAATTGGTAATTATAATCTTGATACGGATTATAATTAGGCCCAAGTATAGGCTCTAATAATGTATATGGGGCAACGGCAGGATTAATTACCACCGCAGGAATTTGATAACGCTGCGATAAATACGTGGCAAAAAAACCACCTAGCGAGCTGCCCAATAATACGGTATTCGGTGTTAATAGTTGTTCAAGCGCTATAATAGCCTCTACAGGCTCATGATTTAAACGCGGCACACAATAATCAACATCATAGTGTGCCATAAGCTCACCAAAGCGCACAGCTTTATATGATTTTTCAGAGCTATTAAAACCGTGAATATAAATTACCCGTTTAACCATACCACGTCCGAGTGTATGTGCAGCTGTTGTTGCTCAGCATTTAAATACAGCATGCGATAAGCTGACCCTTTATTTTCTTGCTGCCAAGTCTCACTGTGTTTACTAAACTGCACGCAACTTGCAGGAGTGGCGTACACATTAAGCCCTCTAAACTGCTGTTGGTAGTCATTGTGAACATGCCCATGAAACAGCGCATCAACGCGGCCATTATTAACTAATAAATTTAATAGTTGCGGCCCATTTTCTAGCATATGTTTATCTAGGTAGCCATTAATAGGCAATGGGTTGTGATGACAAAATGCAATGTGGCGATTGCTTGAATTAACTAAGCACGCCATAATTTCATCCAAATGTGTGGCGCTAACCCACCCTGCTGGTGTATCACCTTTAGAGTTAATTAATATTAGCTCAATTCCTTGTGCCACTATGTGTTTAGCGTGTTGTATTTGTCCACCACTAATTAAATTAAGCTGTTCAATCTCATCATGGTTACCAGGCACCCAAAATACGGGGCAATCAACGTCACTATTATGAATAAGTTCTGCAAATAATAAATACGAATTAAAGCTGTGATCTTGCGTTAGGTCACCACCAAATATCAACGCATCAGGCTGCTGCTTTGCTATATCGGCCAATGCTTTAACAAAATGTTCAGCGGTATTAACGCCAAAGTATTCAGCATCTTTATCACTAAAAAGGTGGCAATCAGTTAGGTGTGCAATTCGAAGCGTAGTTTGTTCAAAATAATAAGTGTCATCAAACCAAGCCATTATTTACATCCCAATTAAGTGTTGATTGACCTCTTTCAACACACGCTACCAACCAGTCATACAAAAAAGCATTTAACTGATATTTTTCATCTTTTTGATGCATTTTTGGGTTAGGGTAACCATAAGAAGGCTTAATTCGTTGGTGGTAGTCATGATGAACAATTTCAGCCACCTTCGCATCATTGTACAAACGTACCGTTAAATACAGCGGTGCAATGCCAACGAGCATGCCATTTAACTGTTTAATAGACACATCGAGTGTGTATTTGGCACTATCATCTATGTGAATTGCAAATTCACTGTGGCCTAATTTAATTTCTCTTACATTGCCAATCACTCGATCATGAGGCAGTAATTTTAAAAGGCGTACGTAATTGTGCTCACAAAGCGTTAAATACTTTGGAAGGCTTTGAATGTACCGATTAGTGGTTAAAATTGCTGTCAAAATACCGCCATTACTATTAAAAATTAAAAACTATGCCCACTTTTTACGTATCTTATCGCGATTTAGCGCTAACCATTGCAAGCTAATTACGGTAGCGGCATTATCTATTTCACCACTATTAAGTCGCTGCTGTGCTTCGTCTACGTGCATAATATGGGTTTTAATATCTTCACCTTCGGTTTCTAACCCATAAATGCCAGTACTCATTTGGCTTAAATCGGCGTGAGCTAAATATAAGAACAAACGCTCTGTAGTACCGCCGGGGCTTGAAAGGTAAGACAGCATAAACTCAAGTTCTGTTAAATTAAGCCCTGCTTCTTCAAACGCTTCTTTTTTAACAACCGCTTCGTAATCTTCACTGTCATCGGTCATACCCGCTATACATTCTAACAGCCAAGGCGTATGTTTGCTTTTAATTGCGCCAATTCGAATTTGTTCTATGAGCAATACTTGCTCAGTCACTGGATCATAAGGTAATACCGCGACCGCATCGCCACGCTCTAAAATTTCTCGACGAATAACCTCAGACTCTCCACCTGCAAACAAGGCATGCTGAAATTGATAAAGGTTTATTTTAAAAAACCCCTTATACAAATTTTCAACCGGTTTTAATCTCACATCATCATGGGTAAATTGAGTACGACTTTTATTCGCCATGTTTTTTATTTCCTTTTTGAAAGCGTAGATACATCAACGCCTTGATTGCAAGCCCCATTAAAACGCTAAATTGAGCGAATGAGGCGTGTTAGGTATATATTCTGTTACACTTGAGAACGTTGTTTTACTAATTTTTTTTTTAGTTATTAAGTAAAACAGGTTAACATGCCTGTAGTACAAAAATTGTCTAAGGACCGAACATCACATGAAAAAGAACATCCTTGCAGCACTGGTTAGTTTATCATGCGCATTGGGCTCAACCGTAGCCAATGCTGAAGATTTACTTCAAGTTTTTGAAATCGCAACAGCCAACGATCCTACCGTTTTAAAAGCAAAAGCCCAAGCTGATGCTCAATCATACCAAAGCGATCGCGCTATGAGCGCATTATTACCGCAAATTGGTTTGACTATGGGTTATACAAAGTCTGACTCAACTTCCTTCAGACAATCTGAAGATTTATCTTCTATTAATAAAATTAATTCTGAAAGCGACGAGTTTTCTCGTGGTATTAGCTTAAGCCAAACGTTATTTGATTTAGGCGCATGGAATTCATTAGGTATAGCCGACAAACAAGCACTTCAAGCAAGCGGCCAATACGACTTTGCCAAGCAAAACCTAATTGTTCGTGTTGCTGAGGGTTATTTTAACGTACTTAGCGCTATTGATAACCTTGAATTTGTACAAGCTGAAAAACGTGCCATTGAGCGCCAACTTGAACAAACTAAACAGCGTTACGCTGTAGGTTTAACAGCTATTACCGATGTACATGAAGCACAAGCACAATTTGATAACTCAGTAGCGCAAGAGATCATTGCTAATAATGCGGTAGAAACAGCCCGTGAGCAGCTACGTGAGATCACTGGTAAGTATCACGCAAAACTTGATATGTTAAACACCAAAACGTTTTCTACTGTTAAGCCAAGTACGCCTGCAACTGATTTAGTTAAAATAGCTAAAGACAAAAATTTGAATCTGCAGGTATCAAAAATCACGGTTGATATAGCTAAAGAACAAATTGAACTCGCAAAAGCAGGTCATTATCCAAAACTAACGTTAAATGCTAGCTACGGCGACTCATTGACAGATAGCGAGTCAAATGGCGTTAGTTTTGACGATCAACCTCGTTCAGATTCTAGCTCTATTGGACTAAACTTTAGCGTACCACTTTACTCAGGTGGCGCAACGGTTGCTGCAACAGATCAAGCACGTGCATTTTACGTTGCTGCTAGCCAAGATTTTGAAACCGATTATCGTGCAGTAACTCGCTCTGTAATTACTTCTTACAATCAAGTGGTATCTGACATTGCGACATTCAAAGCGCTTGAGCAAGCGGTTATCTCAGCAGAAAGCGCATTAAAAGCCACTGAAGCGGGTTTTGAAGTAGGTACACGTACAATCGTTGATGTACTGATCAGTACGCAAAACTTGTACAATGCAAAGCGTAATCTTGCTGATGTGCGTTATCGTTATGTTGTATCAACGCTTCGCTTAAAACAAGCGACAGGAACATTAAGCCGTGAAGATTTAGTGGGTATAAACCAAGGTTTAAATACTGTTAACTAAGCAGACGACTTCATTATAAATAATCACTAAAGCCAGCTTTTTGCTGGCTTTTTGTATTTTTTAACACATAGCGTTAAACTAGGGTCTGTTGACCTTTCAAGGTTAAATTTGCAGCAGCCTGTTTGGTATTAAGGCAAGGCAGAGCCTATGTGGTGTGGTTATTCCCCATTAATAGGCGATAACGCCGCATTAATGCCAAACAGGCGCTGCCCGAAGGGTTCTGCCTAGGGGCAATTAACTCTTTGTTGCTCGGTTTTTACTTAGCCCACTAGGTTACAAACCTCGCGCCGCGATTAAATTGCCCCTAGTTTGAACAAATATTAATCCGCAAAGGTCAACAGACCCTAGCCTTTTATTTTTAGAGAAATTTTTGTGGTTAACTCATCCCCTTTTAAAGCCTCTTTTTTAGGTCCTCGTTACTGGCTAACCTGGATTGGTGTTTTGTTTTTATATCTCATTTCTTGGTTACCGCAAAAACTACAATTAGCTATGGGTAAGCAGCTAGGACGCTTGGTTCATAAATATATGAAGCGTAGAAGGCATATTGCTGAGGTTAATATTAAACGCTGTTTCCCCACAATGAGCGAAGCCGAGCAACAACAACTGGTACTTAAAAATATGGAAAATACCGGTATTGCCATGGTTGAAACCGGTATGGCTTGGTGGTGGCCACAATGGCGGGTCAAAAAAGTACTCGGGTCAATAAAAGGGCTTGAGCACTTTGAGCGCGTACAACAATCAGGAAAAGGTGTTTTATTACTTGTTCCACATATACTTCATCTTGAAATGACAAGTCGTGTAATGGGTTTGAAGTGCCAAGGTATTGGCTTTTACCGCCCGCATAACAATCCGCTTATGGAATACTTTACCACCAATGGACGTCTTCGCTCTAATGAATACATGGTTGGGAAAAAAGACGTAAAAGGATTATTAAAATCATTAAAAAATAAAAAGCTGTGTTATTACTTACCCGATCAGGATTATGGCCGTAACCGCTGTGAGTTTGTGCCTTTTTACGCAGTACCCGATACAGCAACCACCACTGGTACACTAATGTTTGCAGGTAGTAAAAACTGCGAAACAATGAGCTTAATTGCTTACAGGGATAACAACGGAAAGTATCACTTAGAAATCGTACCTGAGCTTGAAAATTTCCCAAGCGGCGATGATAAAGCCGATGTAACACGTGTTAATCAGCGCATGGAGCAATCAATAAATGCCGCCCCTGAACAATATATGTGGTTGCATAGACGTTTTAAAACACGCCCAGATAAAGACGCTCCATCTTTTTATTAAAGATGGGTTATTAAAATAACAAAGACGAGTAACAGCCATGTGGTTTTGGATTAGATATATACTTTTAGCTTTATTGTTAATTGGTGCAGCCATTTACTTTTTACTAAATGGTACATCGTCGCTCAATTATCAACAAACCACTAATGCTGCGGCTGAGGGATTATCGCGGTTTTATGCATCAATTAGAGATAGGATTACTACCGATAAAGACAATGACAAATTTGTAATTGAACTCGAAAAACCCGATCTTAGTCTCGACAGAGCGCTAAACCAACGCTCTTTTGTAGTAGAACCCATGCCTTTAAATTGGAGTGGAGAAGTAGGCCCGCGTCGCTTTCAACCTGATTCAACCTTACGTACCGTTCTTACCCAATATGCTAATAACGAAGGGGTTACATTATTATGGTACTTAGATAAGGATTACGTTGTTAAAGATCACTTTCGAATCGATAGCAGTTTTAATTCCGCTTTATACCGCGTTAGCCGCTCTATTAATGATGACTTTTCAAATGAAGTATATGCATTCTTTTGCCCTAAACAACGTGCAGCGGTAATTACCGAGCTACCGTCTGAATTTGTACGTACACACTGTTTAAAGCTAAGTAATTAACTGCGATTTATAGGCGCTCAATAATAATCGAGCGCCTATGTATTTATTCAATTTAATTCAAAAATAGCCTGCCATATCGACGTGACATTTTTAATATCTTCACTAAAATCTTCACGTTTTACGCAGCGACCCTGCTGATCTAAGCTCAACACATGATAGCGTGAGCGATAATCTATATAGGCTTTAATAAGTTGCTGTTTCTGTGTGTCTGTAATGCAACCAATTTTAGCCGCGTCCGTTAAAATTCTGACATTGTCAGAATAGTCGCATAAATGGGTAAATTCATGAGCGTACTTTAATACTAAATATTGGGTGATAAACTCAATATCGGTCATCGCCCCCACGTCTTGTTTTAAATCAAACTGCTGTTCGTTACCTTTAGCTAAATGACCACGCATTTTTTCGCGCATTTTAATTACGTCGGTCTTTAGCAGTTCAACATCACGTTTTTGACACAATATCTCGGCGCGAATTTGTGCAAAACGCGTTACTAATTCAGTTTGGCCTAAAATCAGTCTCGCTCTCACTAAAGCTTGATGCTCCCACGTCCATGCTTGGGTTTGTTGATAATGATTAAAACTCTCTAAGTTAATCGCTAATAACCCTGATGCCCCCTCTGGGCGAAGTCGAGTATCTAATTCATATAAAATACCTGAAGCAGTACGGGTATTAAATAAATGCATTAATCGTTGCGCTAGTTTTAAATAAAACTGTCTTGAGTCAATTGCTTTGTCGCCGCTGGTGTAGCTGGTACCGTCATGGTTATGCACGAACACTAAATCGAGATCAGAGTCATAACCCACCTCAAAACCGCCAGTTTTTCCATACGCAATAACGGCAAAGCCTTTATGCTCATCATCGGTATTGGGTGGCATGCCAAAACGTTTAACACAATGATACCAAGCAATATTAACAGCCTGATCAACTATTGCTTCTGCAAGTGCAGTTAAGTGATCGCTTACTTTCATTACATCAATTACGCCAGTGGCATCTGCGGCAGCAATCCGTAACTGATGAGTTTGTTTAAACTGACGTAATGCCTCCATTTGTTGTTCAAGATCGTCATGTTCAATACGTAAAAAATACTGTCTTATTTCATCTTTATATGCTGTTAATGGGGTCGGTTTGTATAGCACTGCAGGGTCGATAAGTTCATCGAGCAAAATGGGATACAATGAAATATGCTCTCCAATCCACTTACTATGGCAACAGAGCAAAACTAACTGCTTTAACGTTCCAGGGTTTTCATACAACAACTCTAAATAAGCGGTGCGCGAAATAATTTTATTTAGTATTTGGCATACCGTTGTAAACGCACTGGCAGTAGCATTAAAGTCATTTAATTGCTTGAGCAATGCAGGCATTAATTTATCAAGAATATCGCGTCCACGGTTGCCCACTTTGGCTTTAGATAGGCGCTGTTTGAAGTCATGTAATGGTGTTTGCCACTCTTCTCTTGGTTCATTCAAAAAGCTAACATCACCATGATCCCAAGTACTTATAAACGCGCCTTCACAAGTATCAAGTGGTTCGGTTTCTTCACCAATTACCTGAATAAACTCATTATGAATTTGCGCCATGACCTGTTCTATTTTTTCAATAGCTGAGTCAAAATTACCTTGCTTCAACAATACATTCAGCCGTTGCTGATTTAGCTCATCATCAGGCAGAGTTTGTGTTTGCTGATCATCAAAAATCTGTAGGTATTGCTCTACCATACGTAAATAAAGATAGTTATTTTTAAGCCCTCTGGCTTCATGCTCATCAATCACTTGGCTAAAAGTTAGCTGCTCTAATGCAGTTAATAGAGATTGTGTTTGTAAATTTGCTTCTCTGCCGCCCCTGACCATTTGCAATGCTTGAACAATAAATTCAACTTCGCGAATGCCGCCACCACCTAATTTAATATTATTTGTTAAGCGCTTACGACGCACTTCTTGGGCAATCATGAGTTTCATTTTTCTAAGCGATTCAATCACCGAAAAATCAATATAGCGGCGATAAACAAAAGGTCTCAGCAAGGTATTAAACTCCTGCCAATAACGATTAGGCGTGCCAATTAAACGCCCTTTTAACATCGCATAGCGCTCCCAATCACGCCCTTGCTCTTGGTAGTAATCTTCAATGGCATTAAAGCTCATCACCAACGGACCACTTTCACCAAATGGGCGCAGACGCATATCAACCCGAAATACTTGGCCATCCACGGTGCATTGGTTCAGGGCTGTAATTAACTTTTGGGCCACTTTAGTATAAAAAACAGATGCTTCGAGCGAGCGACGACCGCCTTGGGTTTTAACGTTGCGGGGGTATGCAAAAATAAGGTCGATATCAGATGAGTAATTTAGCTCTTGCCCTCCTAACTTCCCCATGCCTAGTACCATTAATGGTAAAGCGTTTTTATCTTCATCTAATGGTTCACCATTAGTTTTAGCAACATTATTGTAGGCCCATTGATTAGCACTATCTATCAGTTTATTGGCAAGTTCACTAATGTATTTAATGCTATCCGCAATTGAGTTTTCACAACATAAGTCTAAAAAAGCGACTTTTAGCCAGTACTTTTCACGATATTGGCGCAGTAATTGATGACACTGCTGCTCTTCGACTTCATTAATATTAAGTGTTGCAAAGGGATCTGAAATTTCTCTATTGTTAATTTCAACTTCGCATAGCAACCAAGACAACAGCGAAGGTTGAGAGCTTAAACTGCGCCAAGAAAAATCACTTAACGCTAATAAACGCACGATTTGCTGCTGGATTTGTTGTTCGGGATACAGCGTTGCAAAACGCGTTTCACCCAGTTTTTGTAATTCAATAGGAAGCTGCGTGTCGTTACTCATCAATACCCTCTTTTATCTCACCAATAACCATACTAGAATGGTTAAAAACCTATCAAGGTAAATCTATTTAGGAACACCATGTCATATTTATCATTATCTAACACTAGTTTAGTTGCGATTGCTATTAGTTTTGTGGTTATTTGTATTATTATCATCAGTTTAAGAATTATTACTCAAATAAAAGCAAAACAAGCACTTAAAGAAGAATTAGCGCAACATGATAACTTTGCAATGGGAATTAGTTTTGCTTCTGAAATATCAGTGGTGATCGCCACAATGGCATTTTTGTTCGATGAAATTAGTGTTAGCACCGCTCAATCAAATCCACTGAAAGTCATTTTGTTAATTGTGCTGTTATTTTCGTTTATAAAAATGGGACATTTAATCCACCGTAAGTGGATATTACGCCGCTTTAATGAAGAAGCAGCTATATTAAAACAAAACGTTTGTGCGGCGCTGGTTGATTCAGGCATGCTGATTGCCAACTGCATTTTAGTATTGGGTTTATATACGTGGACACACACTCAAGGCTTTAGTAATTTATTAATAGCCTCGGTAAGCTTTTTTGTTTTACAAGGCATGTTTGCCCTAGACAGTAAAATACGCGAAAACCGCTTTGCTAAAGCCAACCAAGGGGCCTCGTTGCAAAGTAACTTTGGTTTAGAAAACACCTCCATTGGTATTCGCTATGCGGGTAAATCAATAGGCTTAGCTCTTGCTGCATATGCTGGTTTATCGAGTGCGGCGTTTCAAAACGGTAAAATGGTAGAGAACTTATTTACTTTGGTAATGCATTGCGGTGTGATGTGGCTGTTACTATACTGTTTAACGTATATTATAAAAATTATTTCAATGCCAAATATAGATACCGCACTTGAAGTCGACCATCAGGATAATATTGGCATTGCCTGTATTGAATTTGCTGTATTTTGTGCTATTGGTTATTTATTAATAAGTATGTTTTCAATTTAGTACCAAACTCATTAAATTTAGCCGTTGCTAAACGTCCCTATTTAATTGTTTGGTAAATTAACAGGGACTTTAGGTATATGGCAATTAAAACAGGAAGTTATCTATTAATTGATATAGATAACGAGTTCAGTCGAGCATTTGTAAAGTATTACATAAATACTAATGATGCTGCTAAAAAAGACATCATTATAGCCGGTGCGAACACGCAAAAGCTGGTTAAAATGATGTTTGATGAACTCGTTAAAGATTATTGCTATTGCGATATTGAGAACGAAATCAGTATTTCAGAACTGGCCAGCTACCTTCACGAACACCATAATGTTCAAGGCGTATTATTCAATCAAACAGATTATTTGCTCGCTGATGATACACAGCGCTTTATTTATAATTCATTACATGAAAAGCGCTATATTATTAGTCAAACCAATCATGGCTATGACATTAACCCCATAAATGAAGAGTGCCATTCAAATCATTTGTCCTGTGATACCGATATAGCCCAAACCGCACAAGAACTAATAGAGCTTGCAGTCCCTGAATATGAAAAATAAATAATTGCACCCAAGCCTTTGCTTACTTACCATAGAGGGATATAACTTCTATGTAAAAAAAGTGATTTGCCATGCGAGTGCCTCATATTTATCAATCATCACCAATTGCCCTTAATACTCCTTTAAACCTTGACGATGATGCTGCTGGGCACATAGGTCGAGTGTTGCGCATGAAAGTGGGCGAGCAGGTTTCTATTTTTAATGGTGAAGGCGGAGAATTCCTCAGTGAAATTATTGAGGTGAGTAAAAAGAGCGTGGTTGTTATGCCACTTGAATTTAATCCTCATGACGTTGAATCACCATTAAAAATTCATTTAGGCCAGTGCGTATCCCGTGGTGACAAAATGGATTTTACCATTCAAAAGTCTGTTGAATTAGGGATCACTGAAATCACTCCTATTTTTAGCCAGCGCTGCGGCGTAAAACTAAGTGGCGACCGCTTAGAAAAAAAACACCAGCAATGGCAAAAAATAGCCATTGCCGCATCAGAGCAATCTGGGCGCAACTTTGTGCCAAAAGTACACTCACCTGTTGATTTAAAAACCTGGCTTGAACAGCAAACAGCTGCCATTAAATTAACTTTGCATCCTCGCGCCGAACACAGTATTAAAACTATTACCATTCCCGATGACGGCGTGCGCTTTTTAGTAGGGCCGGAAGGCGGATTTACTGACGATGAAATAGCACAAACAAAGCAACAAGAATTTGTAGATATTCGCTTAGGCCCGCGGGTACTTCGCACAGAAACAGCAGCGTTAACCGTTTTAAGCGCACTGCAATTACAATTTGGCGATTTAGCTAATTGAAATAACAAAAAGCACCCACATATCAAGGTTACAGTTGTAAAAAACACATAAATTAAGGCACAGCGCATGGCAATTAAGTTAGGTATTATTTCAGATCCTATTAGTGGATTTAATATTAAAAAAGACACCGGTTTTGCAATGATGATGCAAGCGCAAACCCGTGGCTACGAAATTTACTACATGGAAATGGATGATTTATCGCTGCGTCAAGGCAATGCCTACGCCACTGCAGCCAAAGCGCAGGTTTTTGATAACGCAGAAAAATGGTACCAACTTGAAGAAAAAACCACCATTGCGCTGGCTGATTTAGACGTTATTTTAATGCGTAAAGATCCGCCTTTTGATACTGAATATATTTACGCAACCTATATTTTAGAACGTGCTGAGCAAGCGGGTACTTTAGTTATTAATAAGCCACAGAGCTTGCGTGACGCCAATGAAAAACTTTTTACAGCTTGGTTTAGTGAGCACACACCTGATACATTAGTTACGCGCAGCCAAAAGCAAATCCGTGAATTTTTAGCCCAGCACAAGGATATTATTTTAAAACCACTGGATGGTATGGGCGGTGCTTCTATTTTTAGAGTAAAAGCAGATGATGCCAATATTGGCGTAATATGCGAAACCTTAACTGAGCATGGCAGTCGCTTTGCGATGGCGCAAAATTACATTGAAGAGATCACTCAAGGTGACAAGCGCGTATTGGTTGTTGATGGTGAAGTTATTCCTTATTGCTTAGCGCGTATCCCACAAAACGGCGAAACGCGCGGTAACTTAGCCGCCGGCGGACGTGGTGAAGCACGCCCAATTAGTGAGTCAGATCTTAAAATTGCTCAAGCAGTTGCCCCTACATTGAAAGAAAAAGGCTTAATATTTGTTGGCTTAGATATCATTGGCGATAAGTTAACTGAAATTAACGTAACAGCACCAACCTGTGTTAAAGAAATTGAGGCCGCTTACGACATTTCTATTACCGGTATTTTATTTGATGCCATAGAGAGAAAACTTAGCTAAAGCCATAGCAAACTTTAAGCGCTGACGCTTCTATAGTCATCGCTTAAAGTTGAATAAATTTTTAGTGTTAAAACATGGGACTATGCCATACTCAAGATTCAATAACTAAAGGGGTAAAAATTATGCAGTCATTAGAAAATCATTTTTTAATCGCAATGCCATCAATGCAAGACCCTTTTTTTAAACGTGCGGTCACTTATATTTGTGAACACAATGAAGAAGGCGCTATGGGACTTGTTATCAATCAACCGATTGATGTTACCGTAGGTGAGCTACTCGACAAAATTGATATTGATAACGATAAGTCGCAACATGCCGCGCAAGTGACAGTGTATGCTGGCGGGCCGGTAAAAACGGATCGTGGCTTTGTGCTACATTCACCAAAACCGGGGTATTCGGCAAGCCAAAAATTGAGCAGTGATATTATGATCACTACCTCAAAAGATGTATTAGCCACATTAACTACTGCTCAAGCACCCGAGCAATTTATAATTACCTTAGGTTACTCAGGTTGGGAGCAAGGCCAGCTAGAACAAGAGCTACTTGATAATAGCTGGTTGATTATAAAAGCCGACCCTAAAATAATTTTTGATACCCCAGTGGAAAAGCGCTGGGAAATGGCAGTCTCTATGCTTGGTTTTGATGTTAGCCAATTAAGCCCCGAAGCTGGACATGCTTAGGGTCTGTTGACCTTTGCTGATTAAAATTTGTTCAAACTAGGGGCAATTTAATCGCGGCGCGAAGTTTGTAACCTAGTGGGCTAAGTAAAAACCGAGCAACAAAGAGTAAATCGCCCCTAGGCAGAACCCTTCGGGCAGCGCCTGTTTGGCATTTATGCTGCGTTATCGCCTATTTATGGGGAATAACCACACCACAAAGGCTCTGCCTTGCCTAAATACCAAACAGACTGCTGCAAATTTAACCTTGAAAGGTTAACAGACCCTAATAACATAAAAGACAAACATGACTAAAAAAACAGTAAAACCGCAAGGTGAGCGCACCGTAATGGGATTTGATTTTGGTACTAAGAGCATTGGTATTGCAATTGGTCAAGAATTGACAGGCAGCGCCACCAGCCTAAAGGCGGTGAAAGCTCAAGATGGCATCCCTAATTGGGATGACATTGCTGTACAGGTAAAAGAGTGGCAACCTGACTTAATGGTGGTTGGCTTACCGCTTAATATGGATGGCACTTCTCAAGAGGTTACCTTTAAAGCCAAAAAGTTCGCCAACCGTTTGCATAATCATTACGGTATAGCGGTTCATACTCAAGATGAGCGCTTAACTACCGCTGATGCTAAAGCACGGTTGTTTGAACGTGGTGGTTATAAAAACTTAGGTAAAGGCAACGTAGATAATATGTCTGCGGTGATAATTCTAGAGAGCTTTTTTGAAGCCAGTTATGGCGAATAAATTGATTTAACAAAAAAAGCGCTTAAAGCGCTTTTTTTATGCGTGGATTTAGATTTGGGTCTATTAACCTTTGCGGATTAAAACTCGTTCAAGTAAGGGGCGATTTAATCATGGCGCGAGGTTTATAACCTAGCTGGCTCGATAACTGCTCCTACGTTATACTACTGGCTTATATCCATGTAGGCAGCAACGAGTTAATTGTCCTTAGGTAATATTACCTTTATCATCAAGGCCATCAATGGTTACACCTTGCAAAAAGCCTGCCCCTTGCTGCTCGTTATTACGCAGTTTTATCATTAAACGTAAATCATTTGGCGAGTCTGCATGATGAAGTGCATCGGCATAGTTAATCCGTTGCTGTCTGTAAAGCTCAAACAGCGCTTGGTCAAAGGTCTGCATGCCCATTTCAGTTGATTTGGCCATAGTTTCTTTAATACCACCAATGTTACCGTTTTTAATCAGCTCACTCACCATTGGCGTATTCAATAATACCTCTATAGCAGCAGCACGTCCCTCACCATCAGAGGTAGGGATAAGCTGCTGGGCAATAATAGCGCGTAAGTTTAATGCTAAATCATATTTAAGCTTATCGTGCTTCTCTTTTGGAACTAAGTGCATAATACGATCAATAGCTTGGTTAGCATTGTTAGCATGTAAGGTGGCAACACATAAATGACCTGTTTCTGCAAAGCTTAACGCATACTCCATAGTTTCTTGCGATCGAATTTCACCAATCAAAATAACATCAGGCGCTTGGCGTAAAGAGCTTTTTAGTGCTGACTCAAAACTTTCAGTATCTAAGCCCACTTCACGTTGAGTAATAATGCTTTTTTTATGTTCATGAACAAACTCTATTGGATCTTCTATAGTTAAAATATGCCCACGTTGATTGCGATTTCTATAACCAATAAGCGCCGCCAAAGACGTTGATTTACCGGTTCCCGTACCACCGACAAATAATACCAGTCCGCGCTTTGACATAATCACATCTGTAAGCGCTGAGGGCAATCCAAGTTCTTTTACATCAGGTATTTGGGTCACAATCCGGCGAATAACCATCCCCGCTCTATCGCGTTGCCAAAAAGCCGAAATACGAAAGCGCCCTTCGCTGGTTGCAATCGCAAAGTTACACTCTTTGGTGTTATGAAACTCTGCTTTTTGCTTTTCACTCATCGCTGATTCAACTAATTCCAGCGCTTGCTCATCGGTTAGCTTGTCATCATTAAGAGGTATCAGCTCGCCATTAATTTTAGCGCTAATAGGCAGCTGGCTTGATACAAATAGATCAGAGCCTTTTTTGTCGATCATTATTTGTAAAAAGTGATTTAGAGATAAAGTCATAATAATTCCTTAAGCGCTAAACTGCGTCTTATCTTGTGCTTTTGTATACGCCGCTGAGTGAGTGATAATGCCTCTGTTAACAAGGTTTGTTAAACATTGATCCATGGTTTGCATGCCCTGCGACGCACCGGTTTGAATCGATGAGTACATTTGAGCAATTTTATCTTCACGAATTAAGTTACGAATAGCAGGCGTTGCCAACATGATTTCGTGTGCAGCCACTCGCCCTCCACCGACCTTTTTGATCAGTGTTTGTGAGATAACCGCACGCAATGATTCCGAGAGCATAGAGCGGATCATGTCTTTTTCTTCACCAGGAAATACGTCAATAATACGGTCAATGGTTTTAGGTGCCGACGTGGTATGCAAAGTGCCAAACACTAAGTGACCAGTTTCAGCAGCAGTCATAGCAAGGCGAATAGTTTCTAGATCTCGTAGCTCACCTACCAAAATAACATCAGGGTCTTCACGCAATGCACTTCGCAAGGCATTAGAAAAACTATGTGTATCGCGGTGAACTTCACGCTGGTTAATTAAGCTGAGTTTATTATCGTGCACAAATTCGATAGGATCTTCAATGGTCAGTACATGATGATGTTTATTTTGATTTATATAGTCCACCATGGCTGCGAGTGTAGTCGACTTACCTGAGCCTGTAGGGCCGGTAACTAATACTAAGCCTCGTGGGTTATCTGAAATTTGTTTGAATATTTCCGGCGCGCCCAAATCTTCAAGTGTCAATACATCACTCGGGATAGTACGAAACACGGCAGCAGGACCACGATTAGAGTTAAAGGCATTTACACGAAAACGTGCTAAATTAGGGACTTCAAAAGAAAAATCCACTTCGAGATTTTGTTCATAGTCCTTACGCTGGTTATCGTTCATAATGTCATAAACCAGACTGCTGACTTCTTTATCTCCAAGTGCTGGTATATTAATACGTCGCACATCACCATCAACACGTATCATAGGTGACACCCCTGATGATAAGTGCAAATCTGATGCTTTATGTTGCACACTAAATGCCAATAATTCGGTGATATCCATTTATGACTCCACAACTAACTGATAAATATATGGTTACAATAGCAGAACGACTCACATCCGCCTACGCTAGAATTGCAGAGGCAGCGCAAAATGCACAGCGTAATAGTAACGAAATTACGTTACTTGCAGTATCTAAAACCAAACCCGCCTCTGATATTATGGCAGCTTATGAGCAAGGGCAACGCCAATTTGGTGAATCTTATGTTCAAGAAGCTGTAGATAAAATAGCGCAACTAGCCACATTTAGCGATATTGTTTGGCATTTCATTGGCCCTATACAGTCAAATAAAAGCGCTTTGGTGGCTGCTAATTTTGACTGGGTACAAAGCGTCGATAGACTAAAAATAGCAAAACGCTTAAACGCTCAGCGCCCACAGGAAATGCCCGCTCTTAATGTACTGATACAAGTTAATATTAGCGCAGAAGATGCTAAATCAGGCTGTACCATAGAAGAGATTGACCAACTAGCGCAATTTATAAGTCAGTGTTCACAGTTAAAATTACGCGGACTAATGGCTATTCCTGCAAAAAGTGACGATGCTAACACGCAAATTCAATATTTTGAGCAATTACAAACTTGCTTTGATAAACTACAGACCCAATATCCTCATATAGATACGTTGTCGATGGGGATGAGTAACGATGTAGAGACTGCCATAGCGGCAGGTTCAACCATGGTGAGGATCGGCACAGATATTTTTGGAACACGAACTTAAAAGGTGATAACAGACATATGTCAGATAAAAAAATCGCATTTATAGGCACAGGTAATATGAGCTACGCCATCATTGGTGGCATGGTAAAAAACGGCTTTAACGCAAACAATATTATTGCAACTAACCGCAACCAAGAAAAACTAGCCAAGGTAGCATCCGACTTTAAGGTGCAAACCACCAGTGATAATAACGAAGCTATGCGCGATGCAGATGTCATTGTTCTGTCTGTTAAACCACAAATGATGGGCGACTTGTGCCAATCATTTCAAGATTCAGGCATCGACTTTAGTGATAAATTATTTATCTCAGTCGCTGCAGGCTTAACCGTTAAACGCTTACGTGAAATGCTTGGCCAAGATGTGAAAATGGTGCGTTGTATGCCAAATACACCGTCGTTACTTGGCCGTGGTGTATCGGGCTTATATGGCGCTGGCGAAACGCAAAGCGAACATGAATTTGTACAACAAGTTTTTGAATGTACAGGTATAGTTGTGTGGGTAGAGCAAGAATCGCAAATTAACGATATCATTGCTGTGACAGGCTCATCGCCAGCTTACTTTTTCTTATTTATGGAAGCGATTGAAGAAAAAGCGAAAGCACTTGGCTTTAATGATGAAGACGCGCGTCGCTTAGTACAGCAAACAGCGCTAGGCGCAGCTGAAATGGCACTTAGCCAACCAGATATTAGCATTTCGCAACTGCGTGCAAATGTAACCTCAAAAGGCGGTACCACGCATGCAGCTGTTGAGCATTTAAAAGCGCAAGGTTTAACCCAAACTGTGGGTGATGCAATGGATGCGTGTATTGCGCGTGCAGTGCAAATGGAACAAGAACTTTAAAACCATTTTTTATTGAAGGTTATACTATGAATGCCATGCAATTTTTAATTAGCACCTTGTTTGATCTATTTTTAATGGTGGTACTACTGCGTTTTTGGCTACAGTGGGCAAAAGCCGACTTTTACAACCCGATGAGCCAATTTGTGGTCAAAGCCACTTCGTTTGCAGTTAACCCGCTGCGAAAAATCATTCCAGGGCTAGGCGGGCTTGATTTAGCCTCTTTGTTGCTGGCATTTATAGTGGCTGCGGCAAAAATAAGTACATTAATGTGGCTTATTTATAGCTCTTGGGCTATTCAACCTGTGCTTATACAGGCGCTAATAACTGTTTTAAAAGAAGGTTTAAATTTAGTCTTTTGGGTGTTAATCGTCCGCGCTATTTTAAGCTGGGTAAGCCAAGGCTATAACCCAATTGAAGCGGTATTCCATCAGCTTACTGAGCCAATGTTAAAGCCGATCCGTAAAATCTTACCTCCACTAGGAGGCTTAGACTTATCGGTATTGGTACTGATCATCGGCATTCAGTTTTTACAAATGCTGCTAATGGACCTTTTAGCTTAAGCACAACGTAATATAAAAGAGGCCTAGCGCCTCTTTTTTACATACTCAGGAGTTAACCATGCAACGTTTAATAAAGTTTTGTTTTATTGCTTGTCTCGCTTTAGCATTTAATGCACACAGCGCTCAAGAACAAGGCGCCCAATACAAAGAACTAGGCCCTTGGCAAGTTCATTACATAGCCTTTCCATCAACGTTTATTCAACCGCAAATAGCTAAAGCCTATGACCTTGAGCGTAGTGGCTATAAAGGTATTGTTAATATTTCAATATTAAAAAATAATGCAGATAAAGCCGCTCAAAAAGCGACATTACAAGGTATCGCTAAAAACTTATTAGGTAACAAGCAAACCCTTAACTTTAAAGAAGTCGTTGAAGGCGATTCAATTTATTACCTAGCACAAGTAGATTACACCAACGAAGAAATTTTACGTTTTGAAATTGAAATCCAACAAGGTAATCAGTTTCAAACATTAAAGTTTAAGCAAAAATTTTACGTAGATTAAATATGACCAACACCTTAGTACTTGCAACCGGTAACCCCGGAAAAGTGAATGAGCTGGCTAACATGCTCAGCTCACTTAATATTAATGTTGTACCGCAAAGCGACTTTAATGTCAGTGACGTAGCCGAAACAGGCACCACGTTTGTAGAAAACGCGATAATTAAAGCGCGTCATGCGGCTAAAATTACCGGACTGCCTGCTATTGCAGATGATTCAGGCTTAGAAGTGGATGGCCTGAATGGCGCGCCAGGTGTTTACTCTGCTCGTTTTGCAGGAAATAGCGCAAGCGATCAAGATAATATCGATAAATTACTGGCTGATTTAGGCAACAACCCTAATCGCAGCGCTCGCTTTTGGTGTGTGTTGGTACTAATGCGTCATGCCGACGACCCTACTCCACTTATTTGCAGTGCTAGCTGGGAGGGCGAAATTACCCTTAGCCAACACGGTAAAGGTGGCTTTGGTTACGATCCTATCTTTTTTGTACCATCAGAAAATTGTACCAGTGCAGAGCTTACAAAAGAGCAGAAGAATGCACTAAGTCACCGTGGGCAAGCACTTAATAAATTACTACAAGAGTTACAACACAAAGGCGGCCTGTGAACCTTCCTCCACTGAGTTTATATGTGCACGTGCCTTGGTGCGTGCAAAAATGCCCTTACTGCGACTTTAATAGCCACGGGCAAAAAGGTGACATCCCTGAAGCTGAATATGTACAGCACTTAATTGACGATTTAAAAGCTGATTTACACTTAGTACAAGGGCGAAAAATTCACAGTATTTTTATTGGCGGCGGCACGCCAAGCCTATTAACCGGCGCAGCATATACCCGTTTACTCAATGAAATCGATAACCTAATTGGTTTAAGCGATAACTGTGAAATAACCCTTGAAGCAAACCCGGGCACAGTCGAAACTGGCCGTTTTAAAGATTATGTAAAAGCAGGGATTAACCGTATCTCTATTGGCGTGCAAAGCATGCAAAATGATAAGTTAAAAGCCTTAGGCCGAATTCATGGTGCCGATGAAGCCTGTTATGCGGCACAACAAGCTACTGAAGCAGGGTTGAATAGCTTTAACCTTGATTTAATGCATGGTTTACCAGGGCAATCTCTCGATGACGCACTAAGTGATTTAAAACAAATTATTGCCCTGAGCCCTCCACATATTTCTTGGTAT
Organism: Pseudoalteromonas sp. Scap25; assembly: GCF_013394125.1. Lineage (GTDB taxonomy): Bacteria > Pseudomonadota > Gammaproteobacteria > Enterobacterales > Alteromonadaceae > Pseudoalteromonas. The sequence continues at coordinate 2,791,131 of NZ_CP041327.1, forward strand.
CAGCTCACCATTGAGCCTAATACACAATTTGCTTCAAAACCGCCCACGTTGCCGCAAGATGAGACCTTATGGGATATTCAAGAACAAGGCCAAGCATTATTAGCACAAGCAGGCTATCAGCAATACGAAATATCGGGGTATGCAAAACCGGGCTTTCAATGCCAACATAACTTGAATTATTGGCGGTTTGGCGATTATCTTGGTATTGGCTGTGGCGCCCATGGTAAGGTCACTGATGCGAAAACGGGGGTGATAACACGCACTGAAAAGGTTAAACATCCACGGGGCTACATGGACATTATTAAGCCCTACTTGTACAAAAGCTGGCAAGTAGAACAAGACGACTTAGCGTTTGAATTTTTTATGAATCGCTTTCGTTTAACAGAGCCATGCCCGATTGAAGACTACAGTGCACTGACTAATCAGCCATTACAAAGCCAACAAGCGGCTTTGAATAAAGCCATTAACACAGGTTTATTAATAGAAAAAGACGGCCATTGGCAAGTAAGCCTTAAAGGCCATCGCTTTTTAAATGACCTGCTAGAATTGTTCGTATAACGCTTTTGGCGTTATGCGCATGTAAAGTAAATACATGAAAAATTAAAATACCCTAATGGGTTTCTAACAACAAAAGGGAAACGAATGCGTAAACTTACTCTAATTGCTGCCACGGTAAGCGTGGCACTGCTTGCTGGTTGCCAACAAGCAACACAACAATCAACGCCAGCACCGGCGGTTCAAGCTCAACCGGTACAAAGTGAAATTGATAAAGCGAATGCTTTTTTTGAAGACACTTTTAATCGTGATGTAATGAGCAGCCCAGTTTATCAAACCTACATGGGCATCAAAAAAGATTACGATAAATGGGATGACAACAGCGAAGAAAAAGCGCTTAAAGACTTGGCGCAAACTAAAGCCGATTTGGTCACCCTCAACAGCATTAACCGTGCGCAATTAGATGCAGCGACTCAAGTAAGTTATGATTTAAAAAAACAAGATTTAGAAGCCAGCATTGCTGATTTTAAATGGCGTTACCATAACTACCCAGTAAACCAGATGTTTGGTACGCACTCTATGGTGCCGGCTTTTTTAATTAACCAGCATCAAATTAGCAACGTAAAAGAAGCCAACGATTACATTGCTCGTTTAAATGGGGTGCCAGGTGTATTTGAGCAACTTATTACCGGCTTAGAAATTCGCGCCGATAAAAACATTATTGCACCTAAATTTGTATTTCCACACGTGATTGATTCAAGCAAAAACATCATTAAAGGTGCGCCGTTTGAACAAGGTGAAGATTCTACGCTTTTAGCTGACTTTAAACGCAAGGTAAATGCATTAGAAATCGACCAAGCTGAAAAAGATGCACTTATTAGTAAAGCGACTAAAGCATTAAAAACAGCAGTTAAACCTGCTTACTCTAAGTTAATTAACTACATTGCACAGCTAGAAAAACGTGCTGATGACCGTGACGGTGCTTGGAAATTCCCTGATGGCGAAGCGTTTTACAATAACGCGCTTAAACGTACAACTACGACAGACCTTACTGCAAAAGAAATTCATGCTATTGGTCTTGCCGAAGTGTCACGTATTCATGATGAAATGCGTGCTATTAAAGATAAAGTTGGCTTTGAGGGCGACTTAAACGCTTTTATGCAGTTTATGAAAACCGACAAGCAATTCTACCTTGCTAATACTGAAGCGGGTAAAGCGCAGTACCTAAGTGAAGCTAAAGGCTTAATTGATAACATGAAAACACGCTTAGATGAGCTGTTTATTGTAAAGCCAAAAGCCGACATGATAGTAAAACGTGTTGAAGCTTTCCGTGAAAAAGCGGCAGGTAAAGCGTTTTATCAACAACCTGCGCCAGATGGTTCTCGCCCAGGTATTTACTACGCCAACCTATACGACATGGAAGCAATGCCAACTTACCAAATGGAAGCTCTAGCTTACCATGAAGGTATTCCGGGTCATCACATGCAAATTGCTATTTCACAAGAATTAGAAGGCGTGCCTAAGTTCCGTAAATTTGGTGGTTACACAGCCTACATTGAAGGTTGGGGTTTATACTCAGAGTTACTACCAAAAGAAATGGGCCTTTATGAAGACCCGTATTCAGATTTTGGTCGTTTAGCTATGGAGTTATGGCGTGCCTGTCGTCTAGTGGTTGATACCGGTATTCACGCAATGAAGTGGACTCGCCAAGAAGGTATTGATTACTACGTTAACAACACTCCTAACGCCACTTCTGACGGTGTAAAAATGGTTGAGCGTCATATTGTAATGCCATCACAAGCAACGGCTTACAAAGTAGGTATGCTGAAAATATTAGAACTACGTGAAGCAGCTAAAGAGCAACTTGGCGACAAGTTTGATATTCGTCAGTTCCACGACGTAGTGCTTAAGAATGGCCCTGTACCACTGAACGTTCTAGAAAACTTTGTTGATGAGTGGGTTGCTAGCAAACAAGCTTAATTATCAAGTAACTACTTAAACATATAAAAGGTCGCAATTGCGGCCTTTTGTTTTATAAAGCAAAAAATTAAGCTAGGATAAAGTAGGTATTCAAGGAGAACAGAATGGATCTAAGCATACAGCTACTCAATGCGCGTATTAAACAACAACAGTTTGATGAGCTTGATAACGACTTTAAAAAGCTTACTGACGCTCAAAAAGTGATGCAGCTTAATTACCTGTTTGAAAGCGCGTTACGCATGAGTATTAAATACGATTTTATGCAAAACATTGCCGTGCGAATTTTAGCGAGCAATACGCCACCAGCGCCGTTTATTGAAAAGCTAACCAGTTTAGATGCACTGAGCTTTTTTACTCCTGCGCTTAAATTAAATAAAGGCTTTATTAGTACAGATAGCCATGGCAATAACGTGTTACATAATGTGTTCAAGCACGCAGCGCCGAGTCAATTGCCTTTTAACTATGTTCGCTCGTTAATGTTATTTGAATCTAATGAAGAGTTACTGCATGCATTGGCGCAAATCAATCAGTACGGGCTCACTCCTGTGGCCAGCTATATCGTTTATGCACATAAGCCTAACATTCCGGTAAAGCATGAATTCTCAGCCTTACTGGCATTAATGGAAATAGAACAAAAACAAAATCCTAGAGCAAAATTACAATTGCTTGAGGCATTAAAAAACGACCCTCCAAGCGAAATTACCTTGCTATTAAGCGCCGCATATTTACAGCGCTCTACTGAACAAGTAGCGGCACTAATCTGATAAGTAATATTCTACGCTAGTAACCACGCGTACATTTTTAATTTGCGGTGTGTTTGAATCCCGATCGCTAATACTAAACTGCCCTTGGCGTGCGGTTTTAATTTTACCTAAAAGGGAGTTTGAATCTTTCGCAAATTTATTTGCTACTTCACGAGCTTTTTCTGTGGCTTCTTGCACCATGGCTGGCTTTATATCGTTAAGCCCAGTAAAAATATATTCAATACGAGTTTGATAGTTATCTTGCACTATGGCTATATTTTGTTTAGCTAACTGACTCACTTTACTCAGTGCGTTTTTAACTTTATCAGGGGCATTAGAGTAAACAATAATATTTGAGCTAATAACGTATCTAAACTTTTGATTGTCGTTCGCGTATTCACGCGCTTGCTTATCAATAATAGATTGAGTGCCTGTCGATATTTCCTCATCGTCAAAGCCATGTAGCTTTAAAAAGGCAATTACAGCATCATTTTTTTGCTCAACTCGCTCAACAAGCTTTTCAAGGTTGTTATCGGCGTCATTAAACTGCAGCGGCCAAATAACAGTATCAGCGACCACTTCACGCTCTGCTAAGCCTTTGACCTGAACAGTGCGCTCCATGCCTTTAATATCAAGTGCGGCTCCTTTGATGATAAAGCCCAATGCAATTAAGCCGATGCTTAAACAAACTGCTGCCATAACAACGGTTACATTCGATATTTTATTCACTTCACTCTCCTTGATTAGGGTCTGTTGACCTTTGCGGATTAAAATTTGTTCAAACTAGGGGCGATTTAATCGCGGCGCGAGGTTTGTAACCTAGTGGGCTAAGTAAAAACCGAGCAACAAAGAGTAAATCGCCCCTAGGCAGAACTCTTCGGGCAGCGCCTGTTTGGCATTTATGCTGCGTTATCGCCTATTTATGGGGAATACCACACCACATAGGCTCTGCCTTGCCTAAATACCAAACAGACAGCTGCAAGTTTAACCTTGAAAGGTCAACAGACCCTAATATCAATAATAAGCATGTTCACGCTCGAAAAAACACAATAAACAGGTTACATTGAGACAGTACAGAACGCAAAACTTAATCAGCCAAGGAAACGCAATGAGTCTAAAACGTATTAACCAGTTTTTTAACCCAAGCTCTGTTGCTGTTATTGGGGCATCAAACACCGCCACTCGCGCGGGTAATGTGGTAATGCGCAACTTACTGCAAGGTGGCTTTAAAGGGCCTATTATGCCCGTTACCCCAAATCATACAGCGGTACACGGCGTATTGGCTTACCCCAGTATTGAAGCCTTACCTAAAGTGCCTGATTTAGCCGTTATCTGTACCAATAAAAACACCTTAATGAAAATTATTGAGCAGCTAGGTACGCTTGGCTGTCATAGTGCCATTATTATTGCGGATGGTTTAACTACAGCTCAAAAACAGGCACTCAAAGAGAGCGCAGCTAAGCATAAAGTCACCCTGCTTGGCTCAAATTGTTTAGGGTTGCTTATTCCGCATATAGGCTTAAATGCAAGCTTTTCTCATACTGTTGCCACACCAGGTAAACTGGCTTTTGTATCGCAATCTGCAGCAGTTTGCTCAACTATTCTTGATTGGGCAAAAAATAAAGAAATTGGCTTTTCATACTTTGTATCTATGGGGGATTGTTTAGATATTGAGTTTGACGAAATACTCGACTTTTTAGGTCGTGATGCTAAAACCAAAGCCATCTTACTGTACATCGATAATATTGATGATATCCGCAGCTTTATTTCTGCCGCTCGAGCAGCCGCATTTTCTAAACCTGTTATTGCTATTAAAACTGGCAGAACCAGCGCAGGGGCTCTCGCCGCTGAAATACACACCGGCGGAAAACAAAGCTCAGATGCGGTATATGATGCCATGTTTCAACGTGCGGGTATGCTAAGAGTAAACGACTTACGTGAGCTCTTTGCCGCCACCCAAACCTTGGCAATGCATCCTAAGTTACTGCAAGTAGAGCAACTTACCATATTAACCAATGGTGGCGGCCCTGGAGTGATGGCGGTTGATGAACTCATTCAAAGCTCAGGAAAACTTGCTCAGCTCAGTGATGAAACTCGCGAAGCACTTAATAAAGTGATCCCGCATTCAGACACCGCTGCCAATCCGGTCGATATATTTGGCGATTCTGCGCCAGTGCGTTATAAGCATGCGTTAGAAATATTACTAAATGCTAAAGAAGTTAAAAACTTACTGATCATCCACACTCCATCGGCTTTGGCCCCAAGTGAAAATTACGCTCAGGTTATTGTTGAGGCGCTAAATAAATTACCGAAAATGGCACGCCCGTATGTAATTACTAATTTTATGGGTGAAGATGCTGCTTTTGCTGCAAGACGCATCTGCGCTAATAACGCCATCCCTACCTATCGTACCCCAGAAGGGGCGGTAGGCGCCTTTATGCACTTAGTAAGCTACCGTCGTAACCAAAAGCATTTAACTCAAACGCCAGAATCAAATACTGACGATGCCACTATTAATAAAGCAGCAGCGAAAGCGACTATAAAAGAGTTTTTAAATGATGAACAACATTACTTATCAACCCATCAAGCAAGTCATATTTTAAGTAGTTACGGCATTGACTGTATTCAAACTGAAGTTGCCTACACTCCAACCGAAGCCAAAGAGCAAGCAATAGAGCTGGGCTTTCCAGTGGCATTGAAATTGATTAGCCCCAGTATTCCCTCTAAGTCTGAAGTCGGCGGTGTCGTACTAAACCTCAATGATGCACAAGAGGTAGAGCAAACCGCATTTGCCATGCTGTTAAGAATAAAGAACACCTACCCTGATGCCATAATTGATGGTTTTTCATTACAGAAAATGGCACCTCGAGCGGGAGCTAACGAGCTGCGTATAGCCATTAAAACAGAGCCTAATTTTGGGCCGGTTATTTTATTAGGTGAAGCCGGTACAGGGCTTGAATATGCACAAGCCGCAGTCGCTTTGCCACCACTGAATATGAACCTAGCTAAATATTTAATTGCCGCCGCCCATGATAAAGGCGTACTTAAAGATCGTGTTCTGCCAGAAAAAGTAGATAAATATCGTTTGTGTTCACTACTAACTCGAATTTCTCAATTGGTGGTTGATCAACCGGACATCACCTCATTAGAACTTAATCCTATTTTAGCAAGTAATGGCCAGTTTTTAGTGCTTGATGCCACCATGAATTTGAATCAGTATCAGGCTCAAGCACATCGAAAACGTTTATCTATTCGTCCTTACCCTATTGAACTAGTTGAACAAGTCACTTTAAAAAATAATACCTTCGCAACGCTCAGACCAATCAAACCTGAAGATGAGCAAGCACATCAAGCGTTTGACCAGTCATTAACCAAAGAAGATAGGTATAAACGCTTTTTTGGTGAGTTACCACAATTTAACCACGATCAACTCGCGAAAATGACGCAAATTGATTACGACCGCGAAATGGCGTTTATTGTTACCCAAACACAAGACGAGCAACAGCACACCCTAGGGGTTTCACGAGTGATTATGGACCCAGATAACTTACAAGCAGAGTTTGCTATTGTAGTACGTTCTGATTGCCAAGGGCTTGGATTAGGACGTATTTTAATGAATGCAGCAATTTCTCATTGTAAGCGCCAAGGGGTAAAAACCGTTGAGGGGATCACCCTACCTGAAAACACTGGCATGATTGAGCTGGCTCGTAAACTCGGATTTAAAATTAGTCGTGATTTTGAAGAAGGCAGTATCAATATGTTACTCACATTATAATAATTATTATGCAGAAACTTAGACAAACCATCAACCAAGTATTTGAGTCTTCAGGTAAGTACCAACGGGCCGGTCACTTTTTAGATGCCCTACTAATCACTATTATTATGATAAATGTGGTGGCCATCGTACTCGAATCAGTGCACAGCATTGCCACTGCGTACTACAACGAATTTTTAATGTTAGAGCTGGTATCGGTTGCCATATTTAGTGCTGAATACCTAATACGTGCTTGGACCTGTGTAGATAGAGTAAAATACGCCTCTATGGATTGCTCCAATACACAAAAGCGGATCCGCTATATTTTATCACCACTGGCTATCATCGATTTAATCGCCATTTTGCCAAGTCTATTAATGTTTTTCTTTGCTTTAGACTTACGTTTTTTACGCGTACTACGTTTATTAAGAGTATTTAAGCTCACTCGTTATTCACGGGCTATGCAGCTGTTATTACAGGCATTTATTGATGAATCAAGTTCATTATTGGCTGCATTTTTTATTATGGCAGTAGTACTTATTTTAGCTTCATGCGGTATTTATTTATTAGAACATGACATTCAACCAGACAAGTTCGGCTCAATTCCAGCCGCTATGTGGTGGGCAATGGCAACACTAACTACAGTTGGGTATGGTGATGTTGTGCCAATAACACCGATTGGTAAGCTGTTTGGTGGTGTCATCACTCTAGTAAGCATGGGCATGGTGGCTATACCCACTGGTTTATTAGCGTCGAGCTTTTCAGAGCAAGTTCGTAAACGTCGTCAGTTATTTGAAGATGCCACCCATGAGCAAATAACCGACGGTAAACTCTCCGACGAGCAATTACATCACCTAGAAGATCTTCGCTACAAACTCGGGTTAAGTAAGTTAGAAGCTAATAAAGCAATAAAAGCGGAACTTAATAAACGCAGCTCACATTTATTTTGTCGCCATTGTGGTAAGCGCCCTTAATAACACATACACAAAGCAGAGGCGCTTTAAGCTTGTGAAAATACAGGCTGCCAATCGCGTTCAATGAGCTCAAGCACTTGCTCTTTAGGCACCGCTTTACTGAACAAATAACCTTGAAAGTAGCTGCAACCTTGAGCTTTTAAGAAGGCCAGTTGATGTGCGCTTTCAACCCCTTCAGCAATACACTCTTTACCTAAACTGCTGGCTAAAGTCAGCGTGGATTGGATAATCGCTTCATTATCCGAATCAATACCAATATCTTGCACAAAACTACGATCAATTTTTAATACATCAATGGGGAAGCGCTTTAAATACGTTAATGAAGCATAACCCGTTCCAAAGTCATCCATGTATAATTTACACCCGAGCTGCTTTAGTGCATCCATATTTTTAAGCGCATACTCTGAGTCTCTCATTAAAATAGACTCCGTTATTTCAAATACAATGGCCTCAGGCGGTAGTGCCGCATTACTCAATGCCTGGCGAATTTCAGGTATAAGCTCAGCAAACTCAAAATCAAGTGCTGATAAATTAATTGATAAATATAAATCGGGATTCACCTTGCGCCAACGCACCAACTGTACAAGTGCTCTTTTAAATGTTTGCAGCATAATTTTGGTAATTAAACCAATATTTTCAGCCACATTTGCAAACTCTTGCGTACTAGCTAGCTGATTTTCAGGCCAGCGTAATAACACCTCAAAGCCTACCGTTCTTTGTGTAGATGTACTAATTATAGGTTGATAGTAATTACAAAACTCGTGCTCATGATACGCTTTGATCAATTGCGACTCTAAATGCAGCGCCCTTTCAATTTTTTGATTCATTTCTTGTTTGTAAAACTTGTAACCACCTTCTAAACCATCTTTAGCATAATAGAGCGCCACATTTGATGCTTTTAACAGCGCTTTATAATGCGTCGCGTCATCGGGGAAAAGCGCCACCCCAATACTTAGATGAACCTTCACACTTTGGTTATTCATAGCAATGTCTTTACTCACACAATCCATAAGCTTGGTGCATATAAGTAATACTTCTTCTATTTGTTGAATATCTTCAACTAAAATAACAAATTCACCACCACTTAAACGCGCTACGCTATCACAGGGACGCAATGCTATTTTTAAACGATTTGCCACCAGCTTAATGATCTCATCAGCGCTTTCTGTCCCAAATGAGTCATTAAAGTATTTAAAGCGTTTTATATTTACGTGTATTAAAGCGACTTTACTGTGATGGCGACGCGCTTGATCTATGGCATGCATAGCTCGGTCGTTAAACAGAGTTCTGTTTGGCAAACCCGTTAATGAATCGTAATTAGTTAATAAATGTAGCTCATTCTCAGCTGACTTTTGGGCATGAATATCCGTTAAAATAACCACATAACTGCTTAATCTTTGGCTTTCATCCGCTACAGCGCTTATTTTTACTAACACATGGCGCTGTTCCTTATTAGCCAATACCACAGTATCTTCACATGAGAAATGCTCACCTACTTCAAGTTTTTGCATAATGCGTAAATAATCAAAATAGCTACTGCGAGTCATACCTAAATTAAGTGAGCGAGTTGAACGAGGCTCTGCCGATAAAGCAAAAGCCGCTTGTAGCGACTTATTTGAAGCACGTATATTAAAGTTTTTATCTAAAATAAACACCCAATCTCGAGTCTGCTCAAACGCGGCAGTAAATAGTCGAGCGTGTTCTTCAAATGCCATCTCGCGTGTCATATTGGTATACGTACCCGCTACTTTTTGCGGAGTTGTTTCATTCCATTCAACCACTTTGCCAAAGTCTTTGTACCAGCGCCAATGACCTTTGGCATGACGCAATCGGTAAGTACAGTTAAAATATCCTTTGTCAGTTGATAAAAATTCTAACCACTCTAACCTAAAAATAGCACGCTCTTGTGGGTGAACTTTATCTAAGTAGTCATCTAAACTGACTGAGTCTTCCGCATAACCTAATTCGTTGACTAACCTTGGCTGATAAATATTTAACTGATTTGCTTGCCAATCCCATACCCCCGATTCACTCCCCTCTAGCGCAAGCTTTAAGCGCGCCTCGCTATCTTGGCTTTCTTTGTGTGCAGCTAATAAAATACGCTGTATTTTGTTACGTCTCATCACCCATGCAGTCACTACAGTGATCAACAAAATAGCATAAAGTGCTAAAAAGTAAGGGGCCCGCCATAACGGGTATTTCACTTTAATATTTAACGTTGCTGGCGGAGTATACTCACCCGTCAACGGATCCTTTGCCCAGACTTTTAACTGGTAGCTACCGGGGTTTAATTTAGGAAACACCACGCGATTATTACGGGTATAACTTTTTTTACCTTTATCGAGCTGATATTCATAAATAATACGTTCTTGAAAACTGAATGACATCGCTGAGAACGCAATTTCAAGCCCTATATCATCATGATTTAAAGTAATATTTTTTAATGGCTGTTGTAAGTTAATCGACAAGTCTCGAGACATTAAATTAATGCGAGTAATGTTGACATGTTCTAACAAACCTTGGCTATTTTTATTCTCTTTGGGATCAAAATAGGTAAAGCCTTTAAGGCTACCATAGGCAATTCGTCCATCATTTAATTTTGCCATAGCACCACTATTAAATTCAGCAGAAAGCACCCCGTCTGATGTAGTAAACTGCTGAAAATGAATAGTGTTAGGGTTTAGTCGCCATATTCCTTTATGACTACTCATCCAAATCATTCCCTCTTCATCTAGCACCATATCGTATAATAGTGTGCCTAATTTATTTTTATCTAAATCAATGGTATGCACTAATTCATAGCTGCTGGCATCAATTCCAATCAAACCAAAGTTAGATAAAGAGAGCCATAGAATCCCTTGCCTGTCTTCAACATACGAAAGAATTCTCACTGCAACATTGTCATGATGTTTGGGTACTTTATAAAGGGTATTTAAACTGAGCTCATCAGGATTAAACTGGTATAACACCCCACCACTAAAAAATAGCGGCCACTTTGGCTGAGAGGGCAATGGCGCTAAAAAGCCATGTGCTAAGAACGGGTCAAATTGGGAAAACTCGCCTTTTAATGGGGTTAAAATCAGGCTATCAATATTATATTTAAACATGCCATGATCAGGGTGAACAAAATATAAATCACCATTTTCTAACAAGGCAATACCATGCATCCAGTCGTTTAAAAATATTTGGTTCTTGGGGCTGGCAGTTTTAGGTTGAGTAAGCTGCTGGGTTTGGGGGTCAAAAATAAACAGCCCTCGGTTTGTTTGTAACCAAAGTTTATTTTTGTAAGGCATAATTTTGAAAATAGTAAATTCTGTGGTTAGTAAATCAACTTTATAATCTTTTAAATACACCGTTGAGGTGTTATTTTTTATATCAACCGCAGTTAAACCATTATGGGTACCTAACCATAACTTATCTTGGAATTGTTTAATTGCCCAGACTGAGTGATGCGAAAATCCATCCCCTCCCAGAGCATTTCCCTCTACATTATAAAACTTATAGTTGTCTCCCGATAAATAAAAAGCACCATCAGTTTTAGTCGCAAGCCACATACCGCCTGATTTATCTTTTACCATATCAATAATGCTGGTATCGGCAAGGGTGTATTTACTTTGTTGAATACGTTTATTTTTAACCACCGTTTTGGTGGTCAAATTAAAGCTGAGCAGACCTTTGTCTGTTGCTAAATCAAGAACCCCCTGCTGATTATCTATATCCCAAACATTTAAATCAGCCAGCAGCTTTTCATTTGTAAATGACTGCTCATTATTATTAAACAATGCCTCTATATTGCTAATATCAACAGCGTATAAACCTTTAACAGCCCCAACCAATAACTGATTACTATCACCCAGTGCAAATGACTTCACATTGTTTTGATAGATGTGTACATCGGTTTCGCTTAAATGCTCTAGAGGGCGTACTTGTTGCGTTGCAATATTAAATACATAAGCACCGTCTGTACTGCCAATAAAGATATAGCCATTGTAATGAAACAAGGTACGTACAAATGCATTTTCAAATTGCTCAGGCAGCTTAAATAAAGGAGTAATAGAGCCACTGGCTATATCAAGTTTTGCAAACACTCGCCCTTGTCCAATCCACAAGGATTTATCATCTGTGGCCAACATAGTAAAAACAGACTGCTGAAGAATTTGCTCTTCTGTCACTGGCTTTTTTAGATACTGCTGATAGGTATTTGTTTGCGGGTCATACCTGAAAAGCCCCGCTAACAAGGAAGCAATCCAAATTTGTCCTTCTGGATCTTGGTATATGCGATCAATAATGGTCTCTTCTAACTCACCATTTGGGCCATTAATTGGAATAACCTGATAGCCGTCGTAGCGATTTAACCCTCCTTCAGTAGAGAGCCATAAATAGCCATTATTATCAATAAGCATAGTATTAACGTAGCTTTGAGATAACCCTTCGCTCGGGGATAGCCTTTTTACTTGCGCTGTTGCAGCGAGGCTTATGAGCATAAATAGCACAAACATGGCTGTGATAAACCTATTAATACAGATGCCCATGTGTTTCCTATGCTGATTTAGGGTTGCTGATATTTCAATGCAATAATATTGCGGTGCTTGTATGCATCAAATAGCGTTAATAACTCAGGAGTATATGTTAACACCTGGTTAAAACCAAGTGCCTGATAAAAATCAGTAATATGTTGGTAAGCGAATGTGTAAACAACGTCGGTTTGCTGATTTAAAAGCGTGCTTAACAGCTTTGTTGCAACACCAGTTGAGCGGTATTCAGGGGCCACAAAAACAGTCGATAAAAATAAAAAAGTCGGTTTATGTTGTAAGCGGCACGCCGCAATCATCGTGTGGTTATCGTAAGCGACCCACAGTTGGTCTTGTTTATTTGCGCGACCGCGAACTTTATGTAAGGTATAAAACTTATTTATTAAGGGCGTTTTAACTGGTTCTAATTGTTTTATAACAACCATAGCAAGTAAACTCTAACTTAGCATAAGTGCCAAATATTGCTCAAACTTTTGCTTTAAAAAACCTTGCTCCGCAACAGGACGACTATGCAGGGTGTCGTAAACTTGTTCACGCGTTTTCTTGCCACGCTTAATTTGATATGCCCAAAATGAAGCTTCGTAGTCTAACTGAATTTGATACTTTTGCTCTCGTGGTAAATCACACAGGTTATAACTCATATTACCCCTTTCACTGGCCCGATAAAACTTAGATTATACGTTTAAACTTATAATAAACTAACTCTATAGCGAATAAAAAGAATCTGCCGTAAATAATCTAAGGGGATCAATAATTGTTAAAGATAGACTTTGCTAGATTATGACTAGAAACTGGGCAAAACACAGCCAATTTGTTATTATACCCACCTACTCATTTGCCTCTAATAGACTGGAAATACTGACGTGTTTAAATACTCTAAAGGACTACTTGTATTAATAGGTTTAGTTTTTAGCAATCCGTCATTTGGCCATAGTTACAGCTATACATTTAATCGCCCGCAGAACACCCAGCAAGCAAATTATACTATTGAGCTATTACAATTAGCGTATGCAGATATAGGCTTTAAATTAAATATTATCGATTTTAATCGCCAGAATGCATTATTTGCGGCAAATAATGGCATGTTAGATGGGCAGCTTGCTCGTGATATTAGTATTGAAAGTGCTTACAAAAACTTAATTCGAGTTAATTACCCGTTATTTAAATTTAGTCTTGAGCTTTATAAGCACTGTGAACCCAGCTCTACTAAAACAATGGATAGCGTTGCTATTATAGCCAGCTACCCTGTGCAACAACGATATTTAGACAGTATTGATTTTCAAGGCGAGGTTATTGAAGTAAAAAATAATACCACTCAATTAAATTTACTGATCCAGCAAAAAGTAGAAGCTGCATTACTGATTGATTTTGCGATGGCCAATAAAACTATTCCTCCTGCTTTAGGTTGCTATGAAAAACAAGTGGTTGCTACCTACCCGCTTTATCATTATTTACATAATAGCCATGCGAGTATTGCTTTGCAGCTTGAGACTACACTTAAGAAATTACACAACAATGGCACGGTAGCTAAACTCAGGTCAAAGTACAAACTACAATTTTAAAAATCAAAGCCTTGCTGCCGTGTTGGCGAAGCGGTTTGCTCAGCTTTATTTTTTTGCTGTAAATAACGTTTATAGCGTTGTTGGCATAGGCTCAATACTTTCTTTTTTTGGGCATTGGTTAACGAATTCCACGAAAATCGCTCATCACGACTGCGATAACATCCTTTGCAGTAGCCTCGATTATTAACCAAGCAAATACCTTTACAAGGGCTAGGAATATCAAATATTTCAATTTGTTGCATCAAACCCTCCAGTCTAAAAAAGCATAGCTTGAGTATAGCGCTATTTTTGTGCAAAAAAAAAGCAGCCAATTAATTGCTGCTTTTATCTTAGCTGTTAATTAATGTTCACAGCTTTGTTCATCTACTTGTGTTTTTCTATGATACGGTTTGGCGTACATCGCTAGTACCAAAGATCTTAATTCTTCTGGCACTTTTGCTAAACGCTCTGCAAATTGTGCTGCATCATTTTTATTTATAACCGCTTCAGTACAACCACCCGCAATATAATTGCCTGGGTGCAAATAAAACGAATCAATTATTTGCTTATCAATGGTTTTTGCCAATTCATCGGCACTATCGCAATCTGACTGAATAGGCTGGCCAAACGATAAGTGCACATGCCCTTTGGCTGAACTAAAACCTTCAACAATGCTAGCAATATCTTCACCCGCCGATTTCACATATTTACCATGATGCTGTTTATGGTAAAGCTCTTTTGCCTTAGCTATTGCACAGGGTTCATATTGGTAAGATATTGCAACCGGCACCACTTTTAGTTCTTTAATGTATTCGCCAAATTCTTTCTTTTGTTTACGTCCATTTAGTTGCAGCATTTTTAATAGTGCGGGATCGGTTTGATCTACACCATCTTTGGCACGGCCTTCTTTTTGAGCAATCCAAATAGAATGCCCACTGCTGAGTGAGTCATAAATATAAGCCGATAATTGAGTCAGCGCTTTTAACATCTCCTTTGGAGCTTTAGCTGAGCGTTTTACAATAAAACTTTTATTTAAACGCATAAGCTCTGTAATGTATGGGATTTGCAGTAAGTTATCACCAATCGCAATTCTCACGGTTTTCATTTTATGCTGAAAAAGGCCCCAATTAACCAATGCAGGATCGAGTACAATGTCTCTGTGGTTTGAAACAAAAAGATAGGCTTGATCAGGGTCTAACGCCTCTAAGCCCGAAAAAGTAACGTTTGATGTGGTGCGGTTTACTAATTTATTTAAGTAATGTGCAACTTCATTTTGTACATCTTCAACTGTTTTAACTTTGCCCCATTTTTTACGCAACTGATGCTTTATTATAGCGCGTGCTAAAAACCCAACTGCGGATATAAAGCGTGGCAAATTATACTTTGCTATCACATCAAGAAACGCATTATCGTTAATTAATCGCGTTAATGAGGCGGCAACTTCATCGTCATTGTAAGGTCTTATATCTGCGTACTTATCTTCTAGTTCTATCATTTACTGCATCTACAAAGTTAAAAACGGCGCGCGAAAACGCCCCGTTATGTCTGATTTTGATTATAACTCAAGCAAAAATACGAAACTAGCAATACTAAAGTTCGATTTACTGAGTTTTCATAGCGTTATAGTTTAGTACTGAGCATCATTGCCAGATTAACCGCTCATGTGTATAAACTATAGCTATTAATTATTAATTCAAATGGATAGACCTTACTAATAGCACTTTGTTCAAGTTAACTTAGCAAGGCAGTTGGTCATAATAACATGCAAGTTAACCCTCAGTGGGCAGACCACATTTAAATATGACTTTACTCCTGTTAATGTGAACACAATAAGCTAAGTCTAAATAAATCTATAACATTCAATTAAATAATGATCTTTTTATCTGCGTACAGAGGTTACTCCCTCTCTAACACATACACATATTAGGACACACCGTGAATATAACAATTCTTGATAACGCAACACTGGCAAACACGTCACTGGATGGTATTTCAGCACTTGGAGAGCTCACAGTGCATCAGCTAACTAGCCCTGAGCAAGTATTAGCGCATAGCCAAAATGCAGAAGTTTTAATCACCAACAAAGTGGTGATTAATCGTGACACTATGATGCAATTAAAATCATTAAAGCTCATTTGTGTTAGTGCAACGGGTACCAATAATGTTGATTTAAATGCCGCGAAAGACTTAGGTATAGCAGTTACTAATGTTGCCGGTTATTCGACCCCTTCTGTTGTTCAGCATACCTTTTCGTTGATCACTAACTTATTAGGTAATACTCACCGCTATCAAGCAGATTGTCAGCAAGGCGCGTGGCAAAAAAGTGAGATGTTTTGTCGACTGGATTACAACTTTAATGACATCCAGGACAAAACATTAGCCATTATTGGTGGTGGCACTTTAGGTAATGCAGTATCTAAAGTGGCTGAAGCGTTTGGCGCCAATGTAATTATTGCAGAGCGTAAAGGCGCGGCGTGTCGCAACGGACGCACCCCGTTTGAAACAGCAATAAAAACAGCGGATATTATTAGCGTTCACTGCCCACTTAATGATGAAACGCGCGACTTAATTACACTTAATGAATTAAAAATGATGAAGCCAACTGCGCTAATTATTAATACCGCACGCGGTGGGATTATCAATGAAGCTGACTTAGTAGAAGCATTAAAAGCCAATATTATTGCCGGTGCGGGCGTTGATGTACTTACCAAAGAGCCCGCTGAGCTGACCAATCCTCTGGCTAATTATACGGGTGATAACTTACTACTTACACCACATATAGCGTGGGCGAGCACTGAATCTATCGTGCGTTTAGTAAAAGAAGTGAGTTTAAATATTACAGCATTTAGTCTACACGAGTCGCGTAACCGCTTGGTTTAATGCCATAAAAGTAACTTAGTCAAAATTACTAAAAAGTGGCTTTTTAGATTTATATTTTAAAAAAGCCACCACCCCACCAAACATAATAAAAACAAGCCATTGATTTTTAAGAGTTTAAAAACTGGCCTAGTCTTTGCTATATTGTCTTTAATTAATCATCTAGGGTAATAAAAAATGAAAAAAACACTTTTAATCGCTGCACTTACCGCTCCTTTTTTAACGGGTTGTGTAATCGCTGTATCAGATGGCGAAGCAGAGGGTCACTGGGCAGGTAATAGCTCTTCAAGTTGGCAAGCAACACATAAAAACAATCGTGAAATCATTTCAGGCTTGGCAATGGATAGCTCGTATCAGTCGGTGTTAAACCAACTAAAAACACCTAACTTCACTGAATTGTTAAAAAAACAGGATGATGTTTACCAAGTCTTGTTCTACGCAACGCACAGCATTCATTCAGATGGGAAAATGACCAAAGATGAATGCACACCGCTCGTTTTCAAAAATGATAAATTAGTGGGTATTGGTAGCTCAGCGTTATTGATGCTAACAAATTAAGCTCTCGAAAATACTATTGGGCGCTAATTTGATTGCGCCCTGACTTTTTAGCATTATATAAACCTGAGTCAGCCTCTTCTAATAACGCTTTCTCGGTGTATGCTTGACTGCTCTCACTTGAGGCAATTCCAATACTAATAGTAATGTGTGAAGCATTTAAAGATGCGTTGTGTTCTATATTCAAGTCATTAATAGCTTTGCGTAATTTATTAGCAAACGCAATAGCGCCTTGCTGATTGGTTTCTGGTAATACTGCAACAAACTCTTCACCACCATAACGGGCAACAAAATCACTGCCACGTTCACATTGCGCCACTAATGTTTGCGCCACTGCTTTTAAACACTCATCGCCAGCACGATGACCGTAGTAGTCGTTATAGCGCTTAAAGTGATCAATATCGATAAGCAGTACACACATGGAGGAATTATTACGCTTACTTCTTCGCCACTCTCGTTCTAAGTTTTCATCTAAATAACGTCTGTTAGGTATTTCTGTTAAACCATCAATAGACGCAAGCATTTCTAATAAATCGTTTTTTTGCTTAATGAGTAATTGATTACGCACACGCACTTTAACAATAGAGGCATAAAATGGCTTAACAATGTAATCCATTGCGCCTAACTCTAAGCCTTTTGCTTCGTCTTCATGAGAGCTATTCGCTGAGATAAAAATAATGGGGATTGTATGGCTTAGGCTGCTTTCTTTAAGCTCCACCAGCACGTCGTAACCATTCATGCCTGGCATAATAATGTCTAAAATAATTAAGTCTACTTGTGTGTGCTTAACAAATACCAACGCCTCTTCACCACTAGCCACTAAGTAAACCTCATGCTCGTCACTTAGGGTTTTTTCTAAAATGATTCGGTTAAGCGCATCGTCATCTACAATTAATATTTTTGCTTTATTTATCATTGCTTACATCTAAACTTTTTATATAAATTTGCACTTGCTCTAACTGTATTATTAATTCTTTAATTGCAGCTGCGGCGTGCTCGCCGCCCGCTTTTAATACCTGCTCAGTGTGTTGAGCACACAATAATAATCGGTTAAAACCTAAATTTCCTGCTATCCCTTTTAAACTATGCACTAAGCGTACCATTTCAATACTAGGGTTGTTGTTTTGAAGCTCAGCTGAATATGACTCACTTAATGTCGCTAACTTGTCTAACATACTGTGCAGTACAGAGTGATCATCGTCAAACTGAGACAAAGCAAAGGCTTTATCGAAAAAACATGGCGTAGCGATGCCAAGGCTTGCGATTGCTGTAAATAAAACTGGCGCAACCACAGGCTTAGTTAAATGTTTATTCATCCCACCATTGAGTGAGCGCGAAATGTCGGCTGGTTCACTATGCGCGGTTAATGCAAAAATAGGTAATTGCTGAGCGTCAAACTGTTGGCGTATTATTTCAGTCGCTTGATAGCCATCAATTTTGGGCATTTGAATATCCATTAAGACTAAGTCGGGGCGTAAGCTACTTACCAATTCAATCCCTTTTTGCGGGTCATTGATCGTAACAACATTTACTCCAGCTTGACTCAAAATACTGCTAATAATATCGAGGTTCAATGGATTATCGTCTATCGCTAACACTAATATTCCTGAGACTGTATCACGCGGTTTTTGTGCTTTGTTTTCAATTGCCTTCACTATTTTTTGCGAGCTCAAATTAAGTAATCGCTGTGCAAGTGCGCTTGAGGGTAAGAACTGGGTAATAAGGGAATCATTTATTGGTGGCTGTTCGTCTTGATTATCTGTAATAACAACAATCGAAATAGCAGCTGTACGCAGTGTTGCTTTTATTTTTGGTGTTAAAAAGGCCGACAGCTCACACGCATCAATGATTATTGTGTGCGCTTGCAGCAAATATTCTGGTTCAGCGATTACCCTATTAAGCGTTTGGTTATTAATAACAGGATACGCTTTAATTACTTGATTAAGTAACGTACTTTTAGCGCTAGTAATTACTAATAACTTATTTTCATCACGAGTAACTTTGTTGGTATCGGTCGCTAAATCGAGCGTAAAGTAAAAATAGCAACCTTGTCCTTTATCGCTATCAAGTGAAATTTCCCCGCCCATTAATGCCACACTGTGTTTTACTATTGCCAGCCCTAAACCTACTCCTTGATGCTGACGAGTGGATGACTCATCGCCTTGGGTGAAGGCATCAAATAAACGGCGTTGATCGGCTTGAGCAATCCCCTCACCTGTATCTATAACCCCAAAACAGATACGCTGCAACTCATTACGGCTACTTGGCTGTAACTGCATTTTTAATGTCACGTTGCCTGTAGGAGTAAATTTAACAGCATTGGTTAATAAGTTACCTAACACTTGTTGCAAACGAATGGAGTCGCCAACTAAAAAAGGGGAAATATGTGGGTCAATATCAACTTTTAGCTGTATCTGCTTTGCTTGGCATAAAGGCAAAATTAAGCTTTCGCAGGTATCAATCAAATCAACTAGGCATAAAGGCGCTAATTGCAGCGTTGCTTCATTACTTTCAACACGCGCAAAATCAAGCATACTATTAAGCATTTGTAATAAATTATTGGCTGCATACGTCGCTTGGCTGGTCAGTTGCACTTGTCGCTGCGTTAATCCATGCTCTACTAACATGTCTAATAGCCCTAGTATGGCATTGAGAGGAGTACGTATTTCGTGGCTCAAATTAGCAATAAAGCGACTTTTAGCCAAGGTGGCTCGCTCTGCATCATCTTTGGCTTTCGTAAGCTCAGTAACATCTTGAATATGAATAACATAATATAGCGGCTGAGCATTCTCATTCCAAATTAATGACATACTCAACTGCAACCAAGCATTTAATTGAGTGTGCGCAAAAGTTAAATGAAACACCTGTTTTTTGTTGTGCAGTAGTTGCTGCAGCAAGGCTTCGAGTTCTTGCCACTGCGTGTCACTAAATAGTGTATCAAACGGGGTATCTGTTAATTGATGATGTTTGGTAAACAGTTTTCGCGCGGCTTTATTAACCTGTAAAATAGCGTACTCAAGTGAAAGTAAAAACACCCCATTAGCAGCAAATTCAATGGCACTTCTAAATTTAGATTCCGACTCTTTTAATGCATATAGAGTATGTTGCTGCGCAGTAATATCGCGACCAATTCCCATTGTGCCTAGCAATTGGCGCTGTTCATCATAAAACGGAGCAATCGTTAACTGATAAGTTTGCTTAGCAACGTCTATACGCTGCTGAATTTGCATTTTATGCTGTAATGCTTGCTGCTCCAGCCGCTGGATTTGCTCGTAGCTGCGACTAATGCTATGCATATTTTGACCAATAAGTTCGCTTTGGCTCTTACCTATAAACTGCTCAAATGCTTTATTACAACCTAAAAAGGTGCCGTCTGTATTTTTAAAATATATAAAGTCAGGCACGCTGTTAAGTACTGTATTTAGCAGGGCTAAATGCCGCTCTTTTGCTTGGTCGCTATGTTTTAATTTTTCAGATTTGAGCTGCACCTGCTCATCTAACTTTTTATTAGCATTTTGCAATGAAATAACTAAACGTTCATTTTTCGCAAAAATAGCTTTCACCCTAGCAAACCAAGGTTGCCAATTTAATGGTATTTTGTAATTTAAATATCCCGAGTTGTCATCGTTATGATGTTCTAAGTAACGCATTAGCTCTGTCATAGGTCTGATAAATATACGCTTGCTTAACCAAAAAAAGACATAAAACATCAAGCATAAAAATAACGCTAATGAAATAAACTCCAACACCACTTCTTGCACAAGGCTGCTGGTCAGCATTTGCTCATCAGCAAGAAACCCTAAATGAATCGGGCTCTGATCTGAGGGTTGAATTAAAAAAAGCAGTTCAGACAGGGTTGTACGCTTTGGTGAGCGCGTATTAATTTGAGGCCAGTATGTCGAAAAATTTATTGCTTGGTTAATTGACTGCTGTGAACTGGCAATAATTTGATTTGCTTGATTAATAAAAACATACTCACCTTGCTTAGAGGTGATTTTGTTTAACCAGCCAGAGATGGCCTGCAAGTCATAAATTAAAATAATATAATCAGATGAATTTCGCTCACGCTGACGGCCAATCGCAAAATATGCTTTATTACCCAGATTAATGACTGCACTCGAAGCCAATTTGGCTGCTGACGGTAAGGGTTTAAAGTCGCCATTCAATAGCGGGATAAATATATTATTTTGAGTATTGTCGCGCCGAGTTAAGTATGCAAACCCACGTTCATCAACATACGCAACAGAATGCACAGATGAAAGCAGCGCTAAGGTGGTATTAAAAGAGGGTGCAAGCGATATTACCTGCTGCCACTGTAACAGTGCCGACTCAGAAGAACTAAACTGGCCTTTACCTGCAATTTCACCGTTTAAATGTTCAAATTGGCGATAATAATAATGCTCATATTGGTTAATGTTTTCTGTAAGATTATAATTTTCTACAAGAAAAGTTTGCTTGTTATACATAACAAACATTGCATCAACCAAGTCCCCCATTGCTTGCATATCATGATCAAGCTGCGCAGATAATGCATTAAAATCAGTGGTCTTTTTTGTTATTGCACGTTCCATTTTTATATTATAAAAATGCAAACACAAAAAAGAGGCCACTAACAAAGGCAGTGCTAGCGCCACAAAAACAGAGCGATGATAATGTTCTAACGGCAAAAATTTCAACAAGTTACCTAATTATTGGCTCAAAAATCAAACTGTAGACTATCGAGCCAAGATGTTAAGCGCAAGTTATAAATTCTCCTCGGCAAATGACGCTAGTCGACTTCTTACTACACCATTAAGATTAACAGTAGCGCCGCCTTCAAAGTGCTTAAATCGCTCCACAATATAGGTAAGTCCAGAGGTAACAGCGGTTAAATAGTTACTGTCTATTTGTGCTAAATTTCCGGTACAAATAAGTTTAGTTCCTTCACCACAACGGGTAATAATGGTTTTGAGCTGAGAAGCCGTTAAGTTTTGGCTTTCATCTAAAATCACCACCGCATTTTGAATACTTCGCCCACGCATGAAGTTCACCGATTTAAACTGAACATTGGCTTTTTCCATAATGTAATTACGGCTTGAAACAGGGTTCTCATCTCCTTTATGCAGCACCTCTAAGGTATCGGTTATGGCAGCCAGCCAAGGCGCCATTTTCTCTTCCTCGGTGCCAGGTAAAAAGCCAATCGATTCGGCAATTTCAGGGGTGTTTCGGGTTACAATCACTTTATCGTAAACACCTTTTTCAATCACCATTTCCAGTGCACATGCAAGCGCCAGTAAGGTTTTACCACACCCCGCAGGGCCGGTTAAAATAACAAGTTCAATAGAGGTATCGAGCAGTGCATCTAGTGCCATTGCTTGGTAAATATTTTTTGGCTTTATTCCCCAAGCACTTTGATGCATTAGTCGCTCTGCTCCAATATCTTTAATGGTAATATGCTCACCATCGTAAGATTTGACTCTAGCGGCAAACTGATCGCCATCATCAAGTAAATACTCATTACAAAACACATCTGGGATTAAATCTTTAGGGATATGATGGACTGTTTCACGCCCGTGTTGCTCAGTGTTACACTCGCCAACATGCTGCCAAAAATCACCAGTAATTTTTTTATAGCCGCTGGTAAGTAAGGCGATATCGTCAATAAGCTGATCGGTACGGTAATCTTCAACATATTTAAGCCCCGCCCCTTTGGCTTTTAAGCGCATGTTGATATCTTTAGTAACCAGTATGACTTTTTTATCACTGTGCTGATTTTGTAAGTGCACCGCGCAATTAATAATGCGGTGGTCGTTTTCATTGCCCGGTAAGCCGGAAATAGAATCGGCAAATAAATGGTCATTTACAATCAGTAAGCTTCCCGTTAATCCGCCTTGTTTATTACTTGGTAGCGCAACCCCTTGTAACATTTGCTCGGGAGAGGCCTGGCTGAGCACTCCATCAAGTCCACGAATGGCCACTCGGGCATCGCGACTTACATCGTGTTTTCTGTCTTTAATGTGATCAAGCTCTTCTAATACCGTCATTGGAATAACCACTTGGTGTTCTTGAAATGACAAATACGCGAGGGGTTCATGAAGCAATACATTGGTATCTAGCACATACATTTTACTATCAAGGTTCGAAGCTTTTTCCATAGCACTTTCCTTACGTTTTATGATTTTTATGCTATACCCAATAAACTAATCAGTGTGACTAATAAACTTGATTAATTACTTAGGTATAATTTGAGTTTAGTCTATTTGTCATAAAAGTCTGTTTTATGACAAATATCATTTAGTTTGAATTTCCTACAAAATCGGCGCACTAATCAGTGCTTATAGATAGGAATAATTCACACTTATAAAATTAATTAAAAGTCAGGCAAATAGCGCCTTGCAGTGGTGTTATCTAACAGGTAACATAGCCGCCTTTTTCTTCATAGACGAGACATACATGAATTTTTCCTTAGGTCAGCGTTGGATCAGTGATACAGAGTCAGATTTAGGATTGGGCACCGTTGTTGCCATTGATGGCCGCCAGGTCAGCATTTTATTTCCTGCCAGTGGTGAAAACCGTGTTTATTCTTCTGCAGAAGCTCCGGTAACCCGCGTAGCATTTAATCCTGGTGATGTGATCCGAAGCGTTGAGGAGTGGGAATTACAAGTTGAGTCAATTGAAGTACAAGGCGAATTACTGTGCTATCACGGTGAACGTATTGATAACGGTGAAAAAGTACAATTAAAAGAGACCTTTTTAGACCATTTTATTAAATTTAATAAACCACAAGACCGTTTATTTGCAGGCCAAGTAGACCGCTTTGATCGATACACTTTGCGCTACCAAACTTGGTTACACCAATTTGAACGCCAACAGTCACCTATTAAAGGTTTAATTGGCCAACGTGCCAACCTTATTCCGCATCAGCTTTATATTGCCCAAGAAGTAGGTAAACGTTTTGCGCCACGTGTACTACTTTCTGATGAAGTAGGTTTGGGTAAAACCATCGAAGCTGGCATGATTTTACACCAACAAATTATTACTGGTCGCGCCAGCCGTGTGCTCATTGTGGTACCTGAGAACTTGCAGCACCAATGGTTAGTAGAAATGCTACGCCGTTTTAATTTACGTTTTTCTATTTTTGATGAAGAGCGCTGCGACGAAGCGTTTGCTGATTCACCTAACGTATTTGATACCGAGCAACTGGTGCTTACCAGCCTTGAGTTTTTAACTAAGAAAAAACGTTGGTTTGAACAATCTACGTTGGCCGACTGGGACTTATTAGTCATTGATGAAGCCCATCATTTAAGCATTAACAACAATAAACCTAGTGCCGAATACCAACGTATGGCTGAGCTGAGTCAAGACATTCCGGGGCTAATTTTATTAACAGCAACGCCAGACCAACTGGGTCATCGTAGCCACTTTGCACGCTTACAACTGCTCGACCCAGATCGCTTTTACGACTACGACGTATTTAAAGAAGAAGAAGCAAACTACAAAGATGTAGCCGAAGCTGCTAACCAACTACTGCAAGAGCAATCATTAGATGATAACGCTAAAGCAACCTTGATTGAGCTATTAAAAGAAACGGATATCACCGATATTCTTGAAACAGCACAACAAGGCGACCTTGAAGCACGTAAAGAAATTTTAAATATGCTTTTAGACCGTCACGGTACTGGCCGCATCTTATTTAGAAATAGTCGCAGTGGTATTGATGGTTACCCAAGTCGTAAATTACACGCCTACCCTATGGCTTTACCTAAGCAATACAAAACAGCAATGACTGTACTAGGTAATATGAGCGGCATTCAAAATGCTGAACTCAGTGCACAGCGTGCACTTTTCCCTGAAAAAATATTTCAAGAGTTTGAAGGTGAAAGCGCCAGTTGGGGTTTATTTGACCCGCGTGTAGATTGGCTGATCGAAACGCTAAAAACTCTCAAACGTGAAAAAGTATTACTCATTTGTGCTAAAGCCGAAACCGCAATCAGCCTTGAGCAAATATTACGTGAACGCGAAGCAATTAAAGCCTCGGTTTTCCACGAGGGCATGTCGATAATTGAACGAGACCGCGCCGCGGCGTTCTTTGCCGATGAATACGATAATGCTCAAATATTATTGTGTTCTGAAATTGGTTCAGAAGGCCGTAACTTCCAATTCTCACATCATTTAGTGTTGTTTGATTTACCGCTCAACCCAGATTTACTTGAGCAACGAATTGGTCGCTTAGACCGCATAGGACAAACACAAGATGTGAACATTCATGTGCCTTACTTTGAAAATACGGCACAGGAAGTGTTATTACGTTGGTACAACGAAGGCCTAGATGCATTTGAAAGCACTTCAACCACAGGACAGTTATTATATAAAGAATTTAGCGAAGACTTACTTGAATATATTGCAGCTCATAATTGTGACGAAGATGAGCTAGACCCATTGCTTGAGCAAGTAGCACAAAAGAATGCAGTATTACGTAAGCAAATGGAAAGTGGCCGAGATCGCCTACTAGAACTGCATTCATCAGGGCAAGGCGCTGCTGATTCACTCGTAGCTGACATTGAAAAACTCGATAATCAGTTTGAGCTACCAAGTTACATGATCAATGTGTTCGACACCTTTGGCGTAAGCCAAGAAGATAAAGGTGAAAACACTATTATTTTAAAACCCACTGAGCATATGCTTAATGCCTCATTCCCTGCTTTAAAAGAAGATGGCATGACGGTAACATTTGACCGTGATACCGCTCTTTCGCAAGAAGATGTGCACTTTATCAGTTGGGATCACCCTATGGTGCAAGGCACTATGGACATGATTTGCGATGATGACTTTGGTAGTGCGTCAGTGGCGTTACTTAAAAACAAAAAGTTACCACCAGGAACATTCTTTGTTGAGCTAATCTTTGTTGCCGAGGCGATGGCACCAAAAGTACTGCAAGTGGGCCGCTTTTTACCGCCTACGCCTATTCGTATTTTACTCGATAAGAGCAGTAATAACTTAGGCGAAAACGTTGACTTTGATGGCTTTAATCAACAGTTATCTGCGGTAGGTCGCCAAACAGCAAGTAAATTAGCCGGTGCATTACAAAGTGCGGTTCATCCGATGATCAACACAGCAAAAGACATGGCGCAACAAAAGCTGGATGTTATTCGTGCAGAGTCATTAGCTAAAATGCAAACATCGTTGAGTGAAGAGCAACAGCGTTTAGAGGCACTGAAACAAATAAACCCAAATATTCGCCAAGAAGAAATTACTTTTTACGACAAACAACGCAATGAGCTAACCGCACATATTGAAAAAGCGCAGTTAAAACTCGATGCAATTCGTTTAATTGTGGTTTCGCACTAGAGGATATAGCTGTCAGTCGTTAGTTAAAGGTCAACTAACGTGTGCATTGAAAAAGCGCGATATTTATATCGCGCTTTTTACTTGAGCCTTTGCGCTCGCTCCACTAAAATAGCGCACTTCAAAATCACTGAGGTCTGCCGTGTTAGTTAATTACAATCCCCCTATGAGCCCGTATTTAACTATACTGTTTCAAGACGATGATTTACTTATTGTAAATAAGCCTAGCGAGTTACTCACCGTACCAGGTAAAGACCCAAAACATGCCGATAGCTTAATTAATCGCGTCAACCGTGTTTTTCCTACGGCTAAAATTGTTCACCGTTTAGATATGGCTACCTCAGGGATACTTTGCTTGGCAATGAACAAAGCCGCTCACCGCCATTTAAGTATGCAATTTCAAGAGCGTGAAACGGCAAAGCGTTACATTGCGCGAGTTTATGGGCAACTTGAAAGTGAAACGGGCTCAGTTGACTTACCGCTTATTTGTGATTGGCCGAACCGTCCTAAGCAAATGGTTGATCACGACAATGGCAAGCCCTCGCTTACTCATTTTAAAGTGCTTAAGCGCGAAGCACAGGCAACCCGTGTAGAGCTTACTCCTATTACTGGGCGCTCCCACCAGCTGCGAGTACATATGCTAAGCTTAGGCCACCCTATTTTAGGCGATCGTTTATATGCCCACAAAGACGCACTTGCTGCGGCTCCTCGCCTACAGCTGCATGCACAAATGCTACAACTCAAACACCCTTTAACAGAGCAAGTACTTACTTTTGAAGCTGAACCCGAGTTTTAAATAAACACGCAAATAGCTAAACTTTTATAGCCTCGCGCCGATACCTAAATAATCTTTATTGTTTGGGTTCATTATGGTTGTTGCGCAATTTATAAAAATGTCACTCTGTGCATTATCAGCTGTTTGCATATTAATGCATTGGCAAACATATGCAGTGGAACATATAGCTCCTACAGCCCACTCAACTATTATTGAAAATGATATTAAACGCTTAGCACCAGGGGATGAAATTAAAACCATTGAGCTTGGCGACACACCATTTTTAACCTTACATCGTGAATACATGAGCGCTGATTTTAGAGGTGTGGTGATTCTAATACCCGACTGGCAATCGAGCCCTACAAACAATTCTGGCATGAACTTTTTGCGCAAAGAGTTAAATAACCATGGCTATAGCACTTACGCTATGACGGTGCCCGATATTAATTGGCAAGCTGCTGAGCAGAGCAGCGAGGCAAATAATCAACCGACTGCAGCAGATAACAGCACGCCAACTGAGCCGCCTCATCATGTTGATTATATTGAGCAGGTCAATATTGATGTACTAGATAATTACAAAACAAATTTAATTGCTCGCTATGAGGCACTTTATCAGCAAGCGAGTGAAGCCTCGAATGATATTGTGGTTATTGCTCAAGGAACCAGTGCGGGAGTATTAATGGAGCACTATGCTGATTTTTCAGATTTACAGATCAATGCATTTATTAGTTTAAGTAGCTTCTTACCAAATTCACAGCGTAATGCGCGTTTGAGCCAAACCACCTCTTTAGTGACACCGGCGTTATTAGATATTTATTTTTCAGGCGATCATAACGATATTTTAATGAACCTTAAAAACCGTCAGCGTTGGGTTAACCGTAATGCAAAGTTTGATTACCGCCAGCGCCAGCTATTTGGATTGCGCGATGCGCCGCAGCAACATGCACGCTTGAGCAAAGAAATAGACGGTTTTTTACGCCGCCTTTTTTAAATACTCGTAAGCGGCTTGAATATCTTGGCTTTTTTTAACCGCGACTTCCATCATGTGCTTAGGTAAACCTTGCGATACCAGTTTATCAGGATGGTGCTGAGCCATAAGCTTTCGGTACGCTACTTTAATATCACGTTGCGACGCATCTTTATTTAGCCCTAACAAGGCCAATGCCTGCGAGCGATTCATATCATTATTTGGCGGTACATGATGTCCTGAGCCTTCTCGGTAACTACTACTTTGACTTTGCTGCTGCCTAAAGCGCTGTTGTTGCTGCCTAAAATTAAACTCTGCTTGATAACGTTTTAGTACAAAGGCAAAGTGTGCTTTAGATACCCCCAACTGCTTGCTTACTTCTTGCAGTAATTGCTTTTCTTGCGCGGCAAGCACGCCATCAGAAAACGCCATTTGAATTTGAATTTCTAAAAATAACTGTAGTAAATCGTAACGTTTAGCAAAACGTTCTTTAAAGTCATAAACCGTGTCTTTGAGTGAAAAGTCGCTGTCTTTACCCGATTGAAATGCCTGCTGCGCTTCACGGCGCTCTTCGCCTTTTAAGCCCATTTCATCCATAAATAGCGTCGCAGCTTTAATATGGGTTTCGCTTATTCGTCCATTTGACTTGGCGATATGCCCCATTACTGCAAAGCAGCTAGAAAAAAACAGTGCTTGGCGCTCGTTAACATCATCGCCTTTAAAAAGGTTAGAGAAGCCACCAGCCTGATCAAAGTCTTTCTTTAGACTTTTATCAAACATATGGCCTAGGTATAAGCCTAAAATGGCGCCAAATATTTTGCCAAACATAAAACCAAAACAGAAACCGAGAATTTTTCCCCACATTTTAAAACTTACCTCTAGTGTTTTATATTTAGCTTATGGTGCTAATTGTTGGTTAAGAGTCGATAAACGCTCTGGTGTGCCTATATCGTCCCATTGGCCAATATAGAGTTCAGTGGAGACTAAATGTTCATTTAATTTTTCACGCAGTAAAGGCCCTAACGGGAGAATACCTGGGGGAAGCCCTTCAAAGAAATCAGCCTGATAACGGCCAATTCCAGAAAAAGTATAGCGCTGTTCACTATTAGGTAAGTGGCTTAGCGTAAAATCACCATCTGGGTTATGCGCAGGATTTTCAACCAATACAATGTGCGCTTCTTTTGGCTGTAAATGCAGCTGCATTAATGCACTAACATCGTAATCGCTGTAAACATCACCATTAATAACAATAAATGACTCATCTAATAAAGGAAGTGCTTGAATAATTCCGCCTGCAGTTTCAAGCCCGCCAGTTGCTTCCTGGCTATAGGTAATACTTACCCCCCATGCACTGCCATCTGCAAAGTAGGTTTTTATTTTATCTCCTTGCCAGGCGAGATTAATCACAATCTGCGTAATACCAGCTGCTTTTAAGCGCATAATATGATGCTCAATAAGTGGTTTACCTGCCACACATAACATAGGTTTTGGCAACTGTGCGGTGAGCGGCATCATACGTTTACCGCGTCCTGCAGCTAAGATCATGGCCTTCATAGTTGTTCCTCTTTTAACCGCTGCTGTACTTTTGGTACTACGTAATTTTTTACCCAATCAGACAAGTCACTAAGCTCTGGATACTCTGCCGCCACTTCAACAATATACGCTAGTGTTGGTAATATATTGGTTAAGTAACCTTTTTTGCCATCCCGTAAATACAAGCGACAAAAAATACCCGCTGCTTTTAAATGGCGCTGCAAGCCAGTTAAATCAAACCAATACTTAAATTGTGCGAATGACTCGTTAGTTATTAAACTTTGTCGCTTAAATTCGTCATAACCAAACTCAAGTAAATGAGTCAGCTCGTCGTTGGGCAATTTAAAATAACAATCTCTTAAAAGCGAGACTAAGTCATAACATAACGGACCTTGTACCGCGTCTTGATAATCAATAATTGCCCATTGCTGCTCGCAGCGCATAATATTACGGCTATGGTAATCACGATGCATAGTCACTGTGGGTTGTTCAAGCAGTGTATTGATTAGCAGCGCAGTACTTGTTTGCCAAATATTTTGTTGCTCAGCGCTGAGCTCTGTACAAATAAAATCATTAACTAACCAATTTTTAAAAATATCCAGCTCAAGTGCAATAAAGTCATGGTCATACGGATTCATTGACGGAGCTTTAGGCGTTTTAGCCCACTTGGCACTTAAACTGATCAGCTGCTGGTAATACTCGCTGCGATTGGCATCATCAAGCAAGTCAGCTAAATGGGTGTTACCCAAATCACTTAAAATAAAAAAACCTTGCTGCTCATCACTATGAATAATGGATGGTAATAAAAACCCCTGCTCAGAAAACACCTTATTTAATGCAATATAAGGGACGTTGTTAACTTTTTTTGGATCTGAGTCCATCACAATAAAGCTTTTATTTTCAGCGCTTAACCTATAATAACGGCGAAAACTGGCATCTGCGGTTATTGCATCAAGCGCGCAGGATTGCTCACTAAAGTGAGTATTAATAAACTGTTGTAAACTCTCAAAACGTGTCATTTTATAAGCTATCTATTTTTCACTAATTACTTTGCTATTGTTTTCCTTTATTATGTATAGCTTGTAACTAATCACAGAGCATAAAGGTCGATAAATGAGCAAAACCTGGGGCATTTTGATGCTAAGCGTACTGAGCGCACCATCGCTTGCCGAAACTGAACTGACACACAACTTTTGTGGCACTTCAATGCAAACCAGAGCTTGGCAACCGCTAGCTGGCCTTGAGCTTGGAACGGTTGATATCAGCGCTGATGACGTTGAGCTTTTAGGCACACAAAGCGCTGAATTTACTGGTAATGTTGATATTAACACCGTTAACATGAGTTTGTCCGCACAATCAGCACTGATTGATAAACAACGCGGCCTACTCAATGCCACCGGCCCTATTACCTACCGCGATTATGTGAGTAAAGTTCAAAGTGCGGGCTTAAACGCCGATTTAAACAACTCAGCCTTTAGCTTATTAGGTGCACAATACAGCCTAACACAACAGCAAGGCAAAGGCGGCGCGGAAAAACTCACCATAGACAAGTCTGGCTTAATGCTGATGAATGCAAGCTTTACTGCTTGCCCGGGTAATACGCCAGTATGGGCGATTGAAGCCGACGAAATTAATTTATCGCGAGAAGAAGGCTGGGGTGAAACCTACAATGCGGTGCTACGTATTTTAGACACGCCAGTGCTCTATTTACCCTATTTTACTTTCCCACTTGATGAGCGCCGTAAATCAGGCTTATTAACACCCAGCTTTTCAAGCTCAGATCGCTATGGTTTAGAGACTATTACGCCTTATTATTGGAATATTGCTCCAAACTATGATGCAACCATTACGCCGCGTTATATGTCACGCAAAGGTTTACAGCTACAAACTGAATTTAGATATCTAACTCCAGAACACCAAGGTTTAGTGGCTGTCGAATACTTAAATAAAGATGACTCAGAGCCTGAGCTTGACGAGCGTTTTTTGTTTCATTGGCAACAAAAAAGCTATATAGGCGAAGACTGGCGAGCCAGTATTGATATAACCAATGTCAGTGATGATAATTACCTTACTGATTTAAACTCAACTTATGCAAGTAAAACCGATACTCAGCTTTATCGTACCGGCTCACTAACTCACATGGGCGAGATGTGGCGTACTGATATAAAAATACAAAACTTTGAAGTACTCGGTGACCACTTAGAGTCATATACAGCCTTACCTCAAGTTAGCTTTACACAAACTACGCCGTGGAAAATTGATTACTTCGATTTTACTGTTTCAGGGGAGCTGAGCCACTTTACTAATAGCTCAGCGGTGATTGACCAAGCAACTCGCGTGCATATAGAACCTAAAGCACGCTTTGATTACAAAGAATATGCTTGGTCATTTTTATCTGAAGTAAGCCTGCTACAAACTAACTATAAACAAGACGGCAACTTACAGGGCACTCAATATAGCGAGACGGTCTCGCGCACATTGCCGAAACTCCGCTTATATTCTCAGCTTAACTTTGAGCGCGACACCTCAATTTTTATCGACGATGGCATTCAAACCTTAGAACCACAAATTCAGTATTTATATACACCAAATAAAGATCAGTCCGATATTGGCTTATACGATACCACTAAATTACAAGATGACTTTTTTGGCCTATTCAGGGATGCACGTTTTTCAAGTGTTGACCGTATTGCCGCTGCAAATCAATTTACGCTTGGGGCAACCACCCGTTTATTTGATAAGAAAAATGAAGAAGTATTTAATTTCAGTGCTGGCCAAATATTTTATTTAAGTGATTCAGCCAAGCCCACAGAGCAAGGGCTTAACAGCGACAGTAACTACAATGCCTTGTTTGCAGCGCAAACCATGTTACATTGGCACCGCCGCTGGTATTTATCCGGTGGTATTCAGTACGATACGGATGGCAAGCAAATTATCCAGTCAAATGTTACCTTAGATTATAAAGGTGACAATAATCAGCTGGTTCAATTGAACCATCGCTATGCAAATGATGTCTCAGGAAATACAATCGAACAAGCGGGCTTATTTACAAGCATTCCTATCAGTGACGAATGGCAGTTTATTGCAAGTTACCATCGCGACCTTGATAATAACCGCAGCATTGAAGTATTTAGTGGATTACAGTATGAATCGTGTTGTTGGGCGTTCCAAATTACTGGTCACCGCCAAATTGAAACTGATTTAAATCAGTCAATTGGGCAACCCCAAGCCACTTTTGATTCGAGCATTCGTTTGAATTTTGTATTAAAAGGGCTTGGTAGTAAAAGCCGTTATGATGCTCAAAAATTATTACAACAAGGTATTTTTGGTTATCGTAGGCCGTATTTTCTTAATGACTAAGCTGCATTTTGTATAGTAAAAATTTACAAATAACTATATCAATCTAGTCGCCTTTAGCATTACAACAGTACTATTAGTAAGAGTAGTAAAAAGAATATGAATTTAAAAAAATTATTAACATCAGCAGTTTTAACGTTTAGCTTATGCCAAAGTGCATTCGCCGCACCGGTCGAAATAGATAAAGTGATTGGTATTGTAAACCAAGGCGTTATTTTAAAAAGTGAAGTAGACACAATTGTTGATCGTGTTAAAAAACAAGCAGAAGAACAAAATCAACAGCTGCCAAAAGACGAAACACTGCGTGTACAAGCAATTGAGCGCTTAGTTAATCAAACGCTAATGATGCAAATGGCTGAGCGTATGGGCTTAGAGATTTCAGATAGCCAGCTCGACCAAACACTCGCCAACATGGCCAAAGAGCAAGGCGGTACAATTGCTGATTTACGTCGTACTATTGAAGCGTCGGGTGAGAGCTTTCAAGCTTACCGTGAAGAAATTCGTAAAGAGATAACCACGCAACAAGTCATTCGTGTAAACGTAGACCGTCGTATATATATAAGCGACCAAGAAATTGATAACTTGCTAAAAATTATGGATAGCCAAGGCAAAAATGCCGAAGAATACGATATTGGTCATATTCTTATCGATATTCCAAGCGGTGCAAGTGCAGATGACGTCAGCTCTGCAAAAACACGCGCAGACAAGGTAATTGAACTGCTGCAAGACGGCCAAGAGTTTAAGCGTATTGCTATTTCTTCATCAAGTGGTCCAAAAGCGCTTGAGGGTGGTCAATTAGACTGGATGGGCATTAATGAAATGCCATCTTTATTTGCAGAAGCGGTGAAAGGGCAAAAGAAAGGTACGATTATTGGCCCACTTCGCTCTGGCGCAGGTTTTCATATTATTAAGGTGCAAGACGTTCGTGGTCGCCAAGTAGTAGAAGCCACAGAAGTTAAATCCCGTCATATTCTTATTAAGCCTTCAATTATTTTAAGCGAAGAAAAAGCCCGCACTATGCTAGCTGGCTTTGTTAAGGATTTACGCGCTGGAAATGCTGACTTTGCAGAACTAGCTAAAGAGCACTCGCAAGACCCAGGCTCAGCGCTTAAAGGCGGGCAATACGACTGGACTGATCCAACTACCTACGTTCCTGCGTTTAGAGATACATTGCTATCTCTTGATCAAAACGAAATCAGCGAACCCTTTAGAACCCAGTATGGCTGGCACATTGTGCAGTTGTTAGATACACGCGTTGCAGATAAAACTGAGCAAGCTAAGCGTAATCGTGCACATGGCATGTTGTTTAATCGTAAATTTAAAGAAGAAGGTTTTAACTGGCAGCAAGAAATGCGCGAACAAGCCCATGTTGAAATTTTCCCAACAGACGAATAATTATGACCTTAAGAATTGCGGTAACCCCTGGTGAGCCTGCTGGCATTGGCCCTGACTTGCTATTAAAACTGGCACAGCACAGCTGGGATGCACAGCTAGTAGCGATTGCAGATGCATCGCTACTAAAGCAGCGCGCTAAACATTTAGGTTTAAACATTAAATTAATTGAATTTGATGAAAGCGCCGAAGCCATGCCTACATCGGCTGGCAGCTTGTACATAAAACAGATTGATTTAGCCGAGCCGGTTGAACTGGGTGTGCTGAATGACGCAAACGGTCAATACGTATTAGACACACTGCGTATTGCTAGCGAAAAGAATATGGACGGCACTTTTGATGCTGTTGTTACCGGCCCTGTTCATAAAGGTATTATTAACCAAGCCGGTATTTCTTTTAGTGGCCACACAGAGTACTTTGCTCAACAATCGGGCACCGCTGATGTTGTTATGTTATTAGCTACCGAAGGGCTACGAGTTGCATTAGTAACAACGCATATCCCGCTTGCTTATGTTGCTCGTGCTATTACCCAAGAGCGACTGGTTAAAGTGGCTAATATTCTTAATCATGACTTAAAAACCAAGTTTGGTATTGAGCAACCGCGTATTTTAGTCTGTGGCTTAAACCCGCACGCTGGTGAAGATGGCCATTTAGGCCTCGAAGAAATCGACACGATTACGCCTACACTTGACATACTAAGAGCTGAGGGGATGAACTTAATCGGGCCTTTACCAGCAGACACATTATTTCAAGATAAATACCTAAATGAAGCTGATGCTGTGTTGGCTATGTATCACGATCAGGGATTACCTGTGCTAAAATACAAAGGATTTGGTAAGTCAGTGAATATAACTCTTGGCCTTCCATTTATCCGCACTTCAGTCGACCACGGTACTGCGCTTGATTTAGCCGGTACTGGTGATGCTGATGTTGGCAGTTTTGAATTAGCGATCCGCGAAGCAATTAAGCTCGCCCATGAAAAAGCACAGAATCAATGACCGATAAAGTACATTTAGGACACCGCGCCCGTAAACGTTTTGGCCAAAACTTTTTATTCGATGAATCAATCATCGATAAAATTGTCACCGCTATTGATCCCAAGCCGCAAGATAATTTAGTCGAAATTGGCCCAGGCCTTGGCGCTATTACTGAGCCTGTAGCCGATTTAAGTGGCCATTTAACGGTTGTTGAGCTAGATAAAGATTTAGCCCAACGTTTAATTGAACACCCTTTTTTAGGGCCTAAATTAACCGTAAACCAAGGCGATGCAATGAAGTTTGATTTTGCAAGCCTAGTTAAAGACGACAAAAAGCTAAAAGTATTTGGTAACCTACCGTACAACATTTCTACTCCTTTGTTGTTTCACCTTTTTGAATTTGCCGATCATATTGAGCATATGCACTTTATGCTGCAAAAAGAAGTGGTAAAACGCATGGTTGCAGGCCCAGGCAGCAAAACCTTTGGCCGCTTGAGTGTAATGACTCAATACTACTGTAATGCGATGCCTGTAGTAGAAGTACCACCAGAGTGCTTTAAACCTGCACCTAAAGTGGACTCTGCGGTTATTCGCTTAATCCCCAAAAAGGCAGAGCAGCGCACAGCTAAGAGCGTTAAAATATTAAATACCGTCTGTTTAGAAGCGTTTAATCAACGTCGTAAAACACTGCGCAACAGCCTAGGTAACCTTTTAACCGCTGAAGAGTTAACCAGCATTGGCATTGATATTACTTTGCGTGCTGAGAGCCTGTCGTTACAACAATTTATTGATATAGCTAACTGGATTTATGACAACAAGCAGTAATATGGGATCACCTGTAAAGGTATCTGTAGAAACATTTTATGTAGAAGAGCAATCGCAACCTGAACTTGATAAATTTGTGTTTGCTTACTCCGTTACTATAAAAAACCACAGTTTATGTAGTGCAAAACTACTCAGTCGCTATTGGTTAATTACCGATGCCAATGGCAAAGAAGTAGAAGTACAAGGTGAAGGTGTGGTGGGTGAAACCCCAGATATAGCCCCAGGCGAAAGTTACAAATACACCAGTGGTGCAATATTAGATACTCCGGTAGGCACCATGCAAGGGCATTACACTTTACGAAACGAATTTGGTGCTGAGTTTGAAGCCCCCATAAATGTGTTCCGTTTAGCTTGCCCTAATATCTTACACTGAGTAAGAACAGCGTCTAATGGCCGACTACGCAATAGGTGATTTACAAGGCTGCTTTAACGAATTTAGTTTATTGTTAAAGCAAGTCGACTTTAATCCTAGCAAAGATCATCTCTACCTAGTAGGTGATATTGTTGCTCGCGGCCCAGACTCCAAAGCATGTCTTGATTACATATATCAGCACCAAGACAGCGTTAGCGTCACATTAGGCAATCATGACTTACATATGATTGCCTGTTATTTAAATAATGTTGCCCCCAACCCCAAAGACAAACTAACGACTCTGTTCAACAGCAGTAAACTCCCACATTACGTCGCGTTTTTGCAAACTCAGCCTTTAGCTCTTTACTTAGATAAATATGATTGCTTTATTTCACACGCGGGGCTAAACCCTGATTGGTCGTGCGTGCAAGCCATTGAGCACGCCCAATTCGCACAGCAATGCTATGGTGCTGACAACGCTCAATACTTCTTAAAAAACATGTATCAGCCTCACCCACTAACATGGAGTGAGCAACTCGATGACGCTGCCAAGTTTCGTTATATTGTTAATTATTTCACCCGTATGCGCTTTATTACACCCGATAACTTGCTTGATTTTAGTGCAAAAGAAGCAACAGCAAATAGCCATTCATTGATTCCTTGGTTTTCTCATCCTAAAATTGTTAACGCTCAACATGACCTTGTTTTTGGTCATTGGGCTGCACTTGAAGGTCAAACTCCCTACAAACACCTGTACGCTCTAGATACAGGTTGCGTCTGGGGCGGCTCAATGACCTTAATAAATTTACAGAGCAAACAAAAACTTTCAAAAAAATCACAACTTTTGTCTAAATAAACTGAAAAAAGTTAATACATCTGTTAAGTTTAAGAGTGCATGTTAAATTGCATAATTACAAACCATTCACAACTAAGTGTAAAAAATAGCAACACTCTCTAATCTAATTAAAGATGAGGAAAATTGCTTTGTATTATTTTACATCCATAATCGAATAGTTGAATTATGTATGCTTAGTGTGTGATGAAGTTTCACGGTAAATTTAGCAACTAACTATTAACAGTAAAAATTAATTATTTTTAATTACTTAACTTATTGTTGAAAGCGCCGATAAGTTTTAATAGACGTATTTTTGAATGGAAAACCATATGAATCTAACAGTGAGTCAACGTATTTGGGGTGGTTTTATATTTATCACTTTATTACTTTTAATTATTGGCGGTAACTCTTTAATAAAAATAGCAAATATAGATCGCTCAACTCAAAAGGTTAATCAGCTATCGCTTCCGGCATTAAACAAGAGCGCTCAATTACAAGCTGAATTTATTTTGATGAGTAAAGCTGCTCAAGCTAGCTTTCACACTTCATCGGCTCAAGAGCTAGCGCCAATAAAAGCACAAATAGAAGAACAAAAACAGTTATTTGATAAGTTACATCGCGAGCTACAACAAGTAGTAAAAGATGATCCACAACTAAATAAGAGTAGCCTTGACGTTGAAAAGACCTACTTAAGTTTTTTAAGCATTATAGAGAGCCTACTCAAAGACAAAAACACTCAGTTAGTGCTTAATAAAAAGCTTAAAGCTCAATTAGAAACCGTTGAGCTTGCGGCAGAAGATGCCAACTCTATGGTTCTTGATATTATTGATATCGATGGTTTAGAAGATAACTACCCGCGTGCTTATCAAGCAGCTAATAACCTTGAAAATAACTTTATGTCTGTGGTTACCAGTAGCACCGATATGTTAACTGTTAAAACACTTAATACGCTCGATATTATTAAAAATGAACAAGTATATTACTTTGAAGAAGTCGTTCGTACCGTTTCATTAATACAACCTGCAATAGAGCAGAGCCATAGCGGCTTGTTTAACGACTTAAAAGGTTATGTAGATACACTTGAGAGTAATATTTTAGGTAACGATAGCCTTTCAGCAAATAAAAAACGCCTTATTGATGCAATCAGCACAACTGAACGTGAATTAGAAGAGTCTGAAAAAGCTACTAAAACAGCACTTAGCCAAATTGACGAATTAGTATTACAAGCCAGCGGCGTTGCATTTACTTTGCAAGAAGGCGTTCGCAGCGATGTAAACTCAGCTAACTTATGGACTTGGATAGGCATGATCATTGCTACTATTATCGCTGTGCTTGTGGCCATTGTTACAGTTAACCGTATTACTAAGCCATTAGCAGAAGTTAACCGCATTTTAGATATTGTTGCCAGTGGTGATATGACTCAACGCTTGGATGACAGCGCAAAAGATGAATTTGGTGAATTGTCGAAAAGTTGTAACACCTTAATTGATAGCTTACGTAGCTTAATTACCGGTATTATTTCGCGTTCAACACAGCTTGCTGCTGCTTCTGAGCAAACCTCAACAATTACCGGTGAGTCGAGCAAAGCGATTAGTAATCAACAAGCGCAAGTAGAGCAAGCGGCAACCGCAACCACTGAAATGAGCAGTACCTCTCAAACAGTGAGCAACAGTGCTCAACAAGCACTGGGCGAAATCAAAAATGCTGATAAAGAAGCTGAACGCGTTAAAGGTATTTCAAATCAAAATAAAGCAACCATTGAACAACTCGCTTACGAAGTTGATGAAGCATCAAGTGTTATTAATAAGCTACACAAAGATAGCGCCTCAATTGGTAGTATTTTAGACGTTATTCGTGGTATCGCTGAGCAAACTAACTTACTTGCACTTAATGCGGCCATTGAGGCAGCGCGTGCCGGCGAGCAAGGCAGAGGCTTCGCCGTGGTAGCTGATGAAGTAAGATCGCTTGCAAGTAAAACTCAAGAGTCGACCCAAGAGATTCAATCTATGATTGAATCACTACAGTTGGGCGCTGAAGAAGCAGTTAAAGCCATGGAAAAAGGTAAAGAACGCGCTGTTTCTTGTGTTGAGCAAAGTGATTTAGCTAATAGTGCACTAGATTCAATTACTCTTGCGGTATCGCAAGCGCACAATGTCAGTGAAGAGATATCAACGGCAGCACAAGAGCAACAACAAGTATCACAAGAGATTAGTGAACGCTTAGAGTCTATTGTTGCTATCGCCGAGCAAACAGCAGAAGGTGCTGTACAAACTAATATTTCAAGTTCAGAAGTGGCTAAATTAGCCGAAGAACTAAGAATATCAGTAGAGAACTTTAAAGTATAAGTATCGCACTGTAAGTAGCCTTAGGGCTGCTTACAGTTCACCCCTAGTAAGTCATAGTAAAACCCCCACTTCCTCATTAGGTATACTTACATACCCCCACAATCTTACTCTAAATACACAACATCCAACTGATTAGTCCGTGAAGTCATTTAATACTATTTATATTTTCTTTGGTTATACCAATTCGCTTAATTAAGTGGTCTATTTTGAGGCTGGAAAAACGCGTTGATAGCTAGGCAAAAAATTTGCTATTTAGTTGCTCTAAATGAGAATTTTTAACGCAGGCAGCGACACGTTTAGCCCCGCAAAGTGATTAAGTATTATTGCGGATTGATATTACAAACAACGGAGCCGCTATTAAAACAATAAGCCATGGTGCTTAACATAAATTTTTAATTAGATGGACACAATTACGGTAGGTATATTTTCGGTGGTAACAGAGTGAATTTTAAAAACAAAAAACCCAGCATAAGCTGGGTTTTTACATTTCTGAAAGAAAACTAAATTACTTAATTTTAGCTTCTTTGAAAATCACATGTTTACGAGCCTTAGGATCGAACTTTTTGATTTCCATTTTTTCAGGCATGTTACGCTTGTTCTTGTCGGTAGTGTAGAAAAAACCAGTACCAGCAGTTGAAACTAAACGGATCTTATCGCGCATAATTCAGTTCCTTAAACTTTTTCGCCACGAGCACGGATTTCTGTAAGAACCGTGTCAATGCCTTTTTTATCGATAATACGCATACCTTTAGTAGTAGTGCGTAATGTTACAAAACGTTTTTCACTTTCAACCCAAAAACGGTGTGTTTGTAGGTTAGGTAGGAAACGACGTTTAGTCGCGTTTCTCGCGTGTGAACGGTGGTTACCAACCGCTGGACGCTTACCTGTAACTTGACATACTTTAGACATGTCTATATATCTCCAATAACTTCGCTCGAGCTTAATTTTTCCCTAAGGCCATGTATTTGTGCCCTAGAGATAAATCGAAGGGCGCTCTTTATACAGCTTTTACAGGCAAAGATCAAATACTGATCTTATCCAACCAGCTCATGTGTAAATTTTATAGCGGCTAATTATAAAGATCGAATGCCCTTAGGGAAAGTAAAAACTGCATTTAAATTAAACTAATTTGCCAAAACACACTAAACCGCTCATTTTTAGCACATATCTGCGAGCAATAAACTTAAATAAGTCCCCGTTCGGCAAACGAAACACAATTTTCACCACCAATAATAATATGATCCAATACATTTATGTCGACTAATTGCAGCGCTTGGCACAATTTATTGGTAATTAGTTTATCGGCCTGACTTGGTTCTGCAATACCGCTGGGATGATTATGTGAAAAAATAACCGCTGCCGCATTATTTTTTAAAGCCGCTTTGACAACTTCACGTGGATATACACTGGCTGCGTTAATCGTACCATAAAATAAGATTTCATCTTTCAATAAACGATTTTGACTATCAAGATACAACACCATAAACACCTCCTGCTGCAACCCTCGCATTTGCAGGGTTAAATAGTCGTAAACAGCTTGAGGGGAATTAAAAACGGCATCGCGAACAAAGCCTTCTTGCATATAACGCTGACTTAGCTCAAGTACTGCTTGTAACTGTACATATTTAGCTGTACCCAGCCCTTTTTGCGCACAAAACTCATCTATGCTGGCATTAAACAAATTATGCAGGGTTTTATTTTCATTGATCAGATGTTGTGCCAGCTCTATTGCATTCATACCGGGTAAACCCGTACGTAAAAATATAGCCAATAGTTCAGCATCAGAGAGTGCCTTTGCGCCTTTTGCTAGCAGCTTTTCTCGCGGTCTGAGTGAATTAGGCAGAGAGGTTAATTGCATCGTTCATCCTTGAAAGCGGTCAGTATCATATAACTGTAATGCAAAATTAAAAATTAGCGCGATAAAACGCATTTTATCTTAGCTGTCACGCTCAAGATTTGTTATTTTAGCCAGCATATTTTATAAAATTGATGAACAACCATGATTAATTTAACAAATAAAAAAATAGTGCTGGGTATTAGCGGTGGAATTGCAGCCTATAAATGTGCCGAACTCGTAAGACGTTTAAAAGACCATGGTTGTGACGTTAAAGTTGTAATGACTGAATCAGCAAAGCATTTTATTACCCCGCTAACGATGCAAGCTGTCAGTGGTGAAATAGTGTCTGACTCATTACTCGACCCATCAGCAGAAGCTGCGATGGGACATATTGAATTTGCCAAATGGGCTGATTTAATTTTAGTGGCTCCTGCCACCAGCAATATTATTGCAAAAATGGCGGTAGGCATTGCTGATGATCTACTCACTACGTTATTACTCGCAACTCCTGCAAAAGTGGCTGTGGCACCGGCTATGAATCAACAAATGTACGCGCACCCTGCCACGCAAGCTAATATAGCCACTTTAAAGGCTCGTGGCGTTGCAGTTTGGGGGCCAGGCAAAGGTGAGCAAGCCTGTGGTGATGTAGGTGCAGGGCGAATGCTTGAACCGCATGAATTAGTGAGTTTATGCACTGAACCTGCGCAACCACAACTCTTAGCGGGTAAAACCATTACTATTACCGCAGGCCCAACCCGAGAACCTCTCGATCCGGTGCGTTTTATATCAAACCACAGCTCAGGAAAAATGGGTTATGCACTAGCACAAGCTGCTTTATCATTTGGCGCGCAAGTTAACTTAATTTCAGGCCCAGTGACCATTACCGCGCCGCAAGGCGTTAATTTAATTAATATAGAAAGTGCTGAGCAGCTACTGCAAGAATCTCTCAATTACGCCCATCAATCAGACGCCTTTATTGGCTGCGCTGCTGTAGCCGATTACCGCGCAGCGAATATCGCCACGCAAAAAATGAAAAAACAAGGCGATGAACTCACTCTTAGCTTAGTTAAGAACCCAGACGTTATAGCAGCGGTAGCAAACCTTACACAAAGCCGCCCTTACACTGTCGGCTTTGCAGCAGAAACGCAAAATGTTGCTAACTACGCTAAAGGGAAATTGACTAATAAAAACCTCGATATGATTTGCGCAAACGACGTATCGCAAAGTGATTTAGGCTTTAATTCAGAACGTAACGCACTTACTCTTTATTGGCAAAATGAACAACTCGATTTACCTGTGACTAGTAAAACAGAAATAGCAATCAAAGTGATCGAGCAGCTTGCCAAACGATTATAAAAAGGCTGGAAACAAACTGAATAAAACATTAACATGATGACGCCTTGTGACCTTTTAGTGTAATTTTACTTCGCTAATATAGTTTAATGCTTGCGCAGTACCAGAGCTTCACGTAATACGTGAAAATATCGCTTCACTGGTTATTGCCCGCACAAACACTAGGCAGGTAGCTGTGTTATCGCACGTTGATGTAGAAAAAATAACTATTAAAAAAAGGAATGTTCATGCCTGCGACAAAAAAAAGTAATCGCAAAGAGCAAATACTGCAAGCACTCGCACAAATGTTAGAAACCAGCCCTGGTCAGCGTATTACAACTGCCAAACTTGCCGCAGAAGTTGGCGTATCTGAAGCCGCTCTTTATCGCCACTTTCCGAGCAAAGCGCGGATGTTTGAAGGATTAATTGAGTTTATTGAAGATACCCTGCTATCACGTATTAATCTTATTTTAGATAACGAAAAAGAAAGCAAAGCACGCGTATACAATACCTTATTACTGTTGCTAACGTTTGCTGAGAAAAACCCTGGCATTACTCGTATATTAACAGGCGATGCTCTACAAGGTGAGCAGGAGCGACTTCGTGAACGTGTACAAGGCTTATTTGAAAAGCTAGAGACCCAATTCAAGCAAATTCTTAGAGAGCGTAA
The DNA here is from genome assembly GCF_013394125.1 of Pseudoalteromonas sp. Scap25. Lineage (GTDB taxonomy): Bacteria > Pseudomonadota > Gammaproteobacteria > Enterobacterales > Alteromonadaceae > Pseudoalteromonas. The sequence continues at coordinate 2,835,102 of NZ_CP041327.1, forward strand.
GCTACGTGAAGGTAAAAACTTCCAAAGCGATGAGCTAACCCTAGCTAACTTTTTGCTTGCCTACGTTGAGGGTAAAATGAATCAGTTTGTGCGCAGTAATTTTAGTGCTCGCCCAAGTGAGCAATTTGAAAAACAATGGCCAGAACTTCAAAAAATTTGGTTATAAGATTCGAAGTAATACCTTGTTAGTGATGCTAACAAGGTATTAAATAAACCACTTCCACTCCTATTTTTCACAGATGCCTACCACCTCGCATCCCGTAGCTCGAAAATTTTACCTTTTACCTTTTACCTTTTACCTTTTACCTTTTACCTTTTACCTTTTACCATTCATTTTTAACCTCTCATCTCTGCCCTGCTACCACTTATCGTATCTACTCGAATTGTTATTAAAACTCGTTACAATAAAATAATGTTAAAAAACGAGAATCTATAATGAAAACACAACTCACTCTTATAGGCTGTGCACTTATTACCAGCTTAACGAGCGCCAGTGCCTTAGCAAATAAGCCATTAGAATTTAAAGATGTATTTGATTTTAAATCTGTAAAAGGCACACAGCTTTCTGAAAATGGTCAAATCCTCTCTTTAAGTGCAACTCCTTATCGTGGCAATGCCACTGGGCAAGTCTACTCGCTAAATAACAACAAGCTTATTGCTGAGGTAGAGCGAGGCACTCGCCCTACAATTAACAAAATGGCGAACTGGGTTGCATTCATCCAAGTGCCTACCCTACTTGAAAAAGAAACCACTAAGAAAAAAAGCGATCTAAAAAACAATCTAGTATTAGTGAATACCCAAACCGGTGAGCAACAACGCTTTAATGACGTAAAAGACTACGTACTCGCTAATAACGGGAAGTGGCTTGCCTATCGTAAAAATGAGAGCACAGACGCGGATGATAAAAACGCCGATAACGATAGCGCTATCCCTGCAGACAAAAAAGATAAAAGCTACCCGCTGGTTATCGTCAACTTAAGCGATAAACGCACCCACACTCTTGAAAGTGCTTTCACCTATGATATTAGCGCCACCAGCGATCAATTATTAGTGAGCCAAAGCTATGTGGATGGCAATAATAATCAAATTACTTTATTTTCACTCAATGATTTTACCAGCACAGCATTAATTGACGAGCCTGGTGTGGTTGCCAACAAAATAGCTTGGCATCCAATCAATAAGAGTGTTGCATTTACTTTAGGTAACTATGTAAACGATGATAAGCGTCGCCGCCAATACGAATTAACGCTTTGGCAGGACGAAACGCTTACCACTGTGCAGTCACCTAACCCAGAATGGTTAATGGGTAAAACTGCGACATTAACGTGGGCCGAAGATGGTACACGCCTATACTTTGAAAACCGCCCAAAACTTGCTGAAAAAGTTAAACAAAAGGAATATACCGATGAGTCGTCATTGTATGACTTTGAGGTTATTCGCGACCAAAAAGGGTTAAATGTATGGCACAACAACGATGCGCAAATTAAACCTCGCGAAGAGCAGCAATGGAATGAAAGTAATAAGAATCGACATTACACGGCGGTATACCATGTAAACTCGCAACAAGTTGTGCAGTTAAGCACACCAAATATGCCTGAGGTCGCACTTAATACTGAACGCGCGGATTCATTATTAGGCTACTCAAATCTAGCCCATCTTGAAAAAATAATGTATGGCGGCTTTTTTGCTGACTACTTTGCGGTTGATATAAAAACGGGTAAACAAACACCTATTATTAACGACTATCCATTTAGACCTAGCCTTGCGCCTAATGGTCAGTTTGCTGCTTACTTTGATAACAACCAAGTACAGCTTAAAAACTTAGGCAATAACAAAGTGAGCGTACTCAGCAAAGCAATTAACGCTACCTTTGCCGATGACAAACACGATTATCCATCTAAGCAGCCTGGCTATGGCTTTGCTGGCTGGCTTAACGATAGCAGCGAAATACTGGTTTATAGTAAATATGATATTTGGTCGTTTAATGTAAATACCAAGCAAGCCAAACGCTTAACTAATGGTAAACAAAGTAATACTCAGTACAGAGTAATCAAGCTTGATAAAAACCAAGTGGGCTTTAACAGCAATGATACTCTTTTGCTCTCTGCAATTAACTTACAAAGTAAGCAAAGTGAGGTGGCTAAACTTAATTTAACAACGCTTAACGTTACTAAAGTACTCACAGGTAATAAGCGTTTTGATGTAATTAAAAAAGCCAAAAATGCCGATAAATACTTATTTACTGAGCAAACCTATCAGCAATTTCCTGATATTTATCAAACAGACTTTAGCTTCAAACAAGCACAACAAGTCACTAACCTTAATCCTCAGGTAACTAATTTTGCTTGGGGAGAAAAGCCTGAACTTATTAGCTATAAAGGCTTTGATGGAGAAGATTTACAAGGGGTATTAATCAAACCTGCCGGCTATAAAAAAGGCGATAAAGTACCGGTTGTGGTGTACTTTTACCGCTATATGAGCCAGCGTATGTACGATTTCCCTAAAATGGAATTAAATCATCGCCCTAACTTTCCGATGTTTACATCAAATGGCTACGCCATCTTTTTACCTGATATTCGTTTTGAAATAGGTCATCCAGGTAAGTCTTCAACTCAAACCATGATCAACGCCACTCAAAAGCTGATTGATTTAGGCATTGCCGATGCTAATAAAATAGGGTTACAAGGCCATTCATGGGCGGGTTATCAAAGCGCGTTTATGATCACTGAAACTGATATGTTTAAAGCTGTAGTTTCGGGTGCGCCAGTGTCTAACATGACCAGCGCCTACAGTGGCATTCGCTTAAAGTCAGGGCTTGCTCGCCAATTTCAATATGAAACAGGGCAAAGTCGCATTGGTAAAAACTTATTTGAAGCCCCTGAGCTTTATATTGAGAACTCGCCAGTCTTTTTTGCGGATAAAGTAAATACCCCGATTCTGATTATGTTTGGTGATAAAGATGATGCTGTGCCATGGCATGAAGGCGTGCAATATTACTTAGCACTACGCCGTGCGGGTAAAGATGCTACATTTTTACAATATGAAGGTGAGCCACATCACTTAAAGCAATTCCCTAATCAGGTAGATTTCTCAGTACGTATGATGCAGTACTTTGATCATTACTTAAAAGGCAAGCCAGCCGCTAAGTGGATGAACGAAGGTGAAGCGTTTATCGAAGAGTAACTAATAAACCGGCGCTATTTGGCGTCGGTTTAACATTTAAAACCAGTAATTAAAGACTATGTAAAGTTTTAAATAAATACTAAATCACTATTAAAACTGACTTTTATATTCAGTTCGCGTATTCTAATCTCCTGATTTAAATAACCTCTATAACGAAATGAGCAACGCCACTCCCCCATTTTCAATCTCAGCCAGCATGACTCACAGCATTGCAAATATTAGTGAAGCTTTAGGTAAAATCAGTGCCTTATATTCGCCAGCAACTATTGAGCACTATAAGCAACAAAAACTCACCTCTATACAAATGAAAAACTCTGAATTTCAATTTACAGTATCTGACCTATCAAGCCCAGATAGCTTATTAGCTCTGCATCGCAGCTTAATGAAAGATCAAAGTGAAAAGTCAGGCCGTTATAGGGAGCAAGGTCTAGCGTTAAAAAATGGCTTACAAATGGCACCACAGGCAATTCGAGTGCCACAAATGGTAGAAGAGCTATTTGCGTGGTTTAATACAACTAACCACCACCCTCTAATCAGTAGTGCAGTATGCCATTATGAATTACAGTTTATTCAACCGGTTGCACAGGGTAATACTGAGTTAGCGTGTGTGTGGCAAACCCAACAATTATCACAATGGCATACGCTGTTTTCATTGCTAAACATTCATAACTTAATAGCGGCAACACGCCAACGATACTTTGAAAGCATTAACCTAAGTACCAAAACCGGTGACTCATCCGTGTTTATTGAGTACATGTTAGAGACATTACTTTCAGCATTAGATATTTTAGAAAGTGATTTAAAATCAATAACAAAAAGCCAAACCCCACAACAACCCCCTCAAGTTAAAAACACTATACACTTAGACATACAAGCCCCCCAAGTCATCGCTTTAATAAATGTATTTAACCAAAGCGAAAAACCATTAAACCGACAAGAGCTACAAAACCAGCTAGGGTTAAAAGATCGAAAACATTTTAGAGAGCGCTATTTAAAACCTGCAATTGATGCAGGCATAATCGAAATGACTATTCCCGAAAAACCGAATAGTAAAATGCAGCAATATAGACTTAAAAGTTAGAAATAAAAAATGCCACTTAAGAGCTTAAGTGGCAGGTTTAATAAGCCGCGCTGAGCGACTTTTTTGTATTCTGCTATTAAAAAATGAGACAAAGGGTTGCTCAAACCCTAGTTTTTAACCTTTAAAAAATCAAAAACCTGACATTATAAAAAGAGGCAAGAAATATAGAATTTTTTTGTGTCATAAATCTTTGCTCTCGCCCTGCAAAAAGTCACGATTAGATCCATGCTTTTGCTATAGTTTTAAAAGACTATTTTTTATCATACGTTACCATATCCATCTACAGGTAATGCTTATGAACACCATAATAACTGATTGGTTTTTTGTCACCATCATGGATAAAGATCAACATATAGGTGATGTTATTTGGGGAATAGTAGAGGAAGACAATTCTTACCGCTTTTTTAAAGGGGATTATGTATCTACCAGCCGAGTTGTAGAAATTAATTATGCCAACAGATTTGCTAAAACTTGCTCTGGAAGTCTATATCAGCTTCAAGGAAATGGAAAAAAGGCCATCATAGACATTGATGACTTTGAATTACTAAGATCTGGTTTCAGCCCGATACAAATTAGAGCCTTAAACAAGGTAGGCTCAAGATTCCCTCATTAGTTGGGATTCATAAATTTACGGGCGTTTTCGTTTTGACTTTGGGGGAATTGGCGAAGTTTTAGCTGGCAAAATGTCTTCCAACATTAGCTTGTCATGATTGTAAATCATAAAAAACTCAGCATTGTAGTGTTTTTTAATGTCTTTTCTAAGCCAATCAGGATGGGCTTTCACTGCCGATTTTAATACTGTTAGTGCAGAATCAAGTTTTTTTTGATGTCTCAATTTTTTCCGCCACAAACTCAAGCCTTTAGTACGGCAGAAAATATGCTCAATAGTTGATGGTTTTAGCGATAGTTGAGTAGATATTTCTTCTATCGTGTATCCATAAAAACCTTTAATAACCACTTTCCTAATTATTTCATCAGGCAAATGCATTGAGTTTGATTCGTGGTGTATTCCATTTAACTCCAGTAACTTGCGGATATAACAACGACTGATACCCAAAGTTTTTTCAATTAAATTCATACTTTGCCCCGCCTCCGCTAACTTCAAAATATCCTTATCAAAGTTACTTTTTGAGTTGCAGGTAATATTGGGGTAATGACATGATTCCTTCTTCAAGTTTTCCATCCAGCATAAAACTAAGAAATACTTTAATGGGTGGGCGGGAGTTCTCGTTTTTACTCGGAGCATAGGTCCAACAAAATCAAACGATTGGACTGAGATGGGTATGCCTAATGGTACATTAGCACTCAATCCTTTCCAAAACCTCCTCAACTCTGTTGTTAACTGTTCATACTTCAATTGACCTGATTGAGTAATAAACCCCAACGTTTTTAAGTTTTGAGTTATTACATCAATAGATTCACGTTGAAAGTGCTCTTGTTTATACTCTTGAAACTTTCTAATCGAAAATTCAGAAAACAAAACATCTACTCTGTTTGCTTTTTGACTATCGCCCACAAATAAGGGGAGTGACAGACGCCTATCTAAATGCAAATCGTCATTTCTTATCCCCTCCAACAGGCAATGGTGAATTACACATGCTGTCATTCCGGGTATTTGGTGTTCTATATGCCAGTAACTTGTACCATATGTTATTAAGTCATGGCTTGCACATTCTGGGCAATATTTGTGACCTGCGAATAGCTTTAATCCATATTGTGGTGTCATAGATAAATGAAATGGCGAGCCTTTCTCACCGAGAATTGAACGATAAAGTTTACTAGATTGCGGTGACTTCAGAGTTGCATCAAAAATAGGGAACAACGTTCTGTTATTTATGGTTAGATGTAATGACTCTTCAAAATAGTGAGCAAATTTTTCGAGTGCATTTGGCAAATAGGGATGGATGCGTTTCTTATTTACGTCAAAAACATTTGAAACTAGTGTGTTGTGATTAAAAAGGCCAGATATAGCATGATATCGAGATACCACACTATATACTGTTTCACCTTCAAACATTTTAAAAACTGGCAATAAGCTCATTGGCATACTCTTTCTCTAAGCCCAACTCCTTTCTTTTCCAAAATAGAGCGACTAGCCAAAATACAGGGTCAACATACTTACTCGTCGCACCGCTAGCTAAAGCATTTACTATTTTTCTTTTATGACAACCGTGAGGCGACGAGTAGTAACTAAATAAAGATGACAAAAAGCTTGCCCCTAGATCGACTTCTAGCTCTATCTCAAGTGTGTCCGTAAGAGATTTATCAGGCTTTATCGACTTGCTATCTGAACCACATATTTTCCAAAACTCACTTTTTAACATAAAGAGACGTTCGCTATCCTTTGATGCTAAATCATATAAATTGGAACAGAACTCACTAAACAAATAATGTGTAGGGGTGGTTGTCTCCAATAACAGTTCCCAATCATCCACTTGATGAGGTAAGTGCAAGGAGTCTAAGGTTCGTCCTTTTTTTTTGGGAACGAGCAAGGGAGTGGCATGCTTATTACAGACGCTGACACCGTGAAGTTGATGTTTCACGTGCCAATATGATGCACCATATATATTAAGATCTTCTTCTATACAGTTAGGACAAGCTTTCCAACGAACCACGTTGCTAGTCACTCCAGAATTGTGAACTCCATGAAGTTTTGCAGGAACTTGAGTTAGATGAATCCGACTTTTGAAGTATTTATATCTATCATGGTCTATGGATAAAACCCAAAGAGGAAACTCAGTTGCTTGCTGTGCAATTTGGGGATTATCAAAGGTGCGAGCATTCAGCTTGCAAACCTTTTGACAAGATTTTGATAGCGGTATATTCGTTTGTAGTTCACTAGCCTTGACCCCGAACTCTTTAAAGTATGTATGCTTTTCTGGTGCTCCAGATAACCAATAGCGCCTTAGCCACCAACTATAAATGTGCTCACCGGGTAAAATTGATAAGTAAAATGGGATCATAGCGGTACGTACGCCCCATCTTCGTTGTATTCAATGTCACTCACTTCTATCAACATATCTTTTTCAAGACGTTTTAAAATTCGAGCTTCTGTTTGGGTTGGCGTGTATTCCGGCAAATATATTTTAATTTCGTTAAGTAGCTCTTTAGCTAACTTTCCTTTTGGTTTTTGACTTGCTGCACATTTAAACAGCTTTTTTAAAGTTGGCTCTATTGCTTTTTCTATTTGATCTTTTAAATTAAAAATGTCGTCGAACAAATCATTCATTCCTAATTTAAGAGCCAAAATAGCTGGTTTAAGTAGCTTAAATTTAGTGTCGTAAACGTGCTTTAAATCTTCAACGGTAATAGAGTTCTTTTGATTTCTTATCGCATAAACATTGGCTTGAGAAATCAAATGAAAAAGGCAGTGCGGTACGCCTCGTGTGCACTCGTAAATAGCATTTCTGATGTCATCAGTTAATTCTAGAGGACTAGGTATTAATTGATAAGACCATGCGTATTCAACCAATAGTTCCCAGTCTTCTTCGTCTTGCTGAAAGTTGATTAAGTCAACTGGAAGCCCCAATCTTCGCAAATTACTAAATTCAGTTTTAAATGTTTTTATTGCCTTGGTTGTTCCTATGTTGATAACGGGAATTTTGGCAATATTCGTCATGTCCTGCATCAAACGGAATATTTTTTCTTTGTCTCCGCCACTAGCAAAAGATAGATTCTGTACCTCATCAAATATAAGTAGTCCTAAACCCAAACTTGAACAGGCGGCAACGATATTGTCGATTGTATCTTCGACCTTTTTGCCTTTAGTAATTTTAAAATCTTTACTCCTACCATCTTTTGTGAATTTATCTATTTCACAAATTATTCTTTTACAAACCGCATCAGGACTAGCATTTGGTGGAATATCAACTTTGAGATAGACAATCTGCTGAAAGTCCAGACCGTATTTACCGCTTTTTGTATGCGAGTGACTTTGTTCAAATACACCTAATATTGTATCCATAAGCGTTGATTTTCCCGTGCCTGAAAGTCCAGTAAGAATCATGCATTCAGAGGATGTTTTCTTTATCTTTATTTGCTTTGTTGATATCAGATTGTTGTACCTCTGTTGCTCTTCAGATAACGGGTTACGAGACATAAACCCGGCCATTAAAACATTGTAAAGGTCACAATATGTTTCGTAGTACATACCAGTGGGTGAAACAGTCTTCATTAAAGAAAGTGCCTCTAACTCTTTGTCATAATCAAGATATTCGTCAATATCATCGGGCACCGTAATTTCGTCAGTTACCAGCTCCTCAAACTCAGCCTCGCTTAATCTGGGGTGAATTGCTTCTGCTAACGGGTTGCCCCGTAAGCTTCGTGTTTTAATGTTTTGATAATTAACTGTCATTTTTTTTACCTCTATTATTAGTTTTCTCTCTATTCTCCCGTATTCTTCTAGCGCGAGCAGACTCAATAGGTGCGCTATTGTTATCCGTTAATCTTGATTGACTAGTCTCAACTTCTTGTACTTCAACTAATCGATATTGATCAGCTAAGTACATAGAATGCCTAGCCTGATCTTGTTCTATTTCGCGTTCGATATGAACGTTACGATGTTCTTTGATGGGTTGAGTATTTGCGTCATTGACCGTGATTTTTTCCTGCTCCAACCTTGCATTAGCTTGAAGGTCTTCGATCAAGGCTCTGGTTTTACCTTGCTTAGCTTTATGGTTTTTTATTATTTGCTTGTTTTCTTCATGAATGATGTCTTGTTCAGCTTCAATTTCTTCAACAGAAACATGTTTAAACAGACTTCCATTTTGAATTGCAGGTTGAAAACCATCAGGTGTTTCAATAAATATTACGTCCATTGAGTGACGCATATAGCGACACGGTAGTTTTGGTGAAGTCCCTCCTTTTTTCTGATATTCATTAGCTTTGGTCCATTCGCACGTATATTTTTGTTTGAACCCTTTGAGCGAAATATGAGTTGGCAAACATGTCACCTCTCCTACTTCGAGCAAGCTACCATATAGCTCGAAATCATTAACATGCTTTAAATAACCAGCTCTATTTCGCTTGTCCCAATCCCAAACCTGACCGGGAATTTGTTTTACACCATCCATGTACATTTCTTTAGAGAGTTCTATTCCTTTATTTAACGAGTAATTGTTATAAATGATGATGTAAGTGATCAAAATTTGATAAAGCTCATTTATGTTTAATAAAGCTTTTTGTCTCAATAACCTTTTTATGTGCGATGGAACGTTGTTTGGGCTATATCCGTCAACCTGCCCCTTAACAGCATCATGTAACAGCCGAAAGGCTCTCTCAACCAACCCCTTATCGTGAGAATGACCTTCTTGATTAAATTGAACAGAAATATGCGCATCTCTCGAATAGCACCTAGACAATTCTGCTGCCATTTCTGCATTATCACAGCCAATATTCCTGCACTTGCCTTCTTGTTTCCAATCGTTAGGCCCTATTTCAATACCTACCTCTTTGCAGAATTGCTGTTTATTCCTAAATGTATTGAACATAATTGCTCTTGCCGTATCGGCAGAAGGATTTTTTAGTGTGATATACAAACCTACGAAAGTACGAGAACTCATATCACGAACGACATATACAGTTGCTTTACCTACTCTCCTTTTTCGCGTTGGGTCAAACTGACAAACCAGTTCGACGTCATACGGGGTTTCGTCAACCTGATAGTAGTAACCAATACCTTTGTCATAGTAATAATGTAGTGTCCCTTCAAGCGCTGTGTGGTTTTTAGCTACTTCCGCTGAACGTCCCTTAGCTTTATCTATTTTTTTCTTATTTTTGTTACGGTACTTTCTGGCAATGTTTCTAAATTGCCACTCAGTAATTAATCGATCTTCACCCCATCGCTCATATGATCGCCTTTTTGTTTCAGGGTTATAGCTTTGGTAGCTATAAGATTCATCCAGACATTTTTGATAGACCGTATCCAAATACATTGATGGATCACTTTTTTTATAATGCTTGTTCAGTGCAGCAATAACATTACGCTCATCTTTTTCTGTGGCAACGCGCCCGAAACCTGAGTTAGGTCCCGGCTTTGAAGTGTAATTTCTATTAATAGTTTGGCCTGTCCCGGGAGAACGTAAAAATATGTTGGGGTTACACCCTGAACGAAAGTACTTCCAGAGATCTCGATACACTTGTGCTCTGGAGCATGTTTTATCACCAGCTTTCATGGCCTGCTTAATCAATCCTTTGCCATAAGGATCAATAACAAATTCTTCTAAATTGTCTAAAATAGGTCGAAGTCTTTCGACTTTTTCATCCCTCTTTTTCTTCTGATGTTCAAGCACAAAAGAGTCGGGAATAGTCATGTATTTTGGCAACCCAAGTGTTCCTAATACTATTGCCCCACTCAGAATGCTTTCTTTAATTTCCGCATAGCTTAAATTGGCAGGCTTAATGTCCTTTTCTAAATTCATCGCAAATAAGCGATCAGTACTAGAGTCTGCAAAAATAATTGTATGCGGCTCTGTAATAGATGAGCCTATATGTTCTAAATCAGCGGGGAATAAAACTGCACCAATTTCAATGCCGTCAACATCTGTATCAGAACATACTGCAAGCTGGGTACTAGACATTTAAACTAGCTCCAAGCTCAGAGAGAGAAAGTCTGTAGTTAAGCTGCTTACGCAAATCTACTTTTAGATAACGATGCCAAAAAGCGTGTTGCAAAAGCGATGTAGCTTCTTCAAAACTAACCCCAAACAGTGACACTGTTTTATCTAATAGGTGGGTAATTGGCTTCATATTGAATTTAAGCCATTGATTAACAACAAATATTATCCACTGATTAAACAAGGCAGTTAGTTCATCACTCAACTTCAAGTCGGCAACTATTTTTTCAAGATTCTCAGTATAGGTATTTTTGATTTGAGCACTTCTAACAAGATGCCAAGGAGTATTTTGAGTTGCCCAAAATGCTTTTTCTATTTTTTGGTTGTTTTGAAACTTTTCTTTTAGTTCACCGTCTTCAAAAGCTTTTTCATCTTTTACCGAATAGACCACAGGCTTGCGATAAATGGTATCGCAAACAAAATCACTAGTTACTACCGTCGCAACATTGTCGCTGTAGGGGTACGTCGGATGTCTTAAACCTAGCTCTTTCGCGATAAATTGAGTTTTTTCTACCTCAAGTAAAGGGTATTGCTCTTTGATTGAGGTAATACGAGAATCAAACAATAGAATAAGGTAATAAAAGCTTTCATTAAGCGATAGAAAATTTCTATCCTTATGCGGATTCTCAAAATCTGGTGAACGATTTTTGGAGCCTTCAGATTTTACATCTTGTGTTGTAAGGAAAGAGTAATATCCATTTCCCTGTGCATTTTTTTTCTTCCATTGGTCTACCCATCCATCTCTAATTTTTTCGGTTATTTCATTTCGCTTTTTCATTGCTTAGTCATCTCTAAAATTCGTTTATTTTTTAGAAATAGCAGTTAAACATGTGGTTTGCAATTAGGATTCTTAAATATAAACTATTGGTTTTTATATATATTTTTATGTTTATTAATTAATCAGTAGAGATTTCATCAACTGTAAAAAACATATAGTTTTAAATTTTTCAATGACATAAATAAGCATAATTAATATAACTAAAAATATCTATACTAGGTTTAGTATACAATAATTAGTTATATGCAAACCCAGTTATGTAACAAACAAATCTAAGCCAAAAGACGCACTGTCAGGCAAATACCCTTGCTTATTTATCTAATTTATATAAATTAGATAAATCACCATTAAAAGAAGAATAGTCTTATGAACGAGCAAGCGATCTTCGACCATATCAAACAAGCATTAGATGATGCGCCACGCAACCAGTACACCACTGAGTTGCATCTGCAAATGATCAAATACGCAGATAGCTTAAAAAGCATGACGGCAAAAGAGTTTTGCGAAGGCGTTAGCCTTAAGCCCAGCTTTGGCACTGAATTTTCTAAAATGCGTAATCTCACACACCGTTTAAAAGCCGCAGGCTTAAACACCGACTTGCTCTAACTTCACAAGCACAAGGATTTAAAGGAACAAACATGGCAATTAAAAAGACAGAACTTTATTCATCATTATGGGCAAGTTGTGACGAACTACGTGGTGGTATGGATGCCAGCCAATATAAAGACTACGTACTGACTATGCTTTTCATGAAGTACGTCAGTGATAAGTACAAAGGCGACCCATACGGCATGATTGTCGTGCCAGAAGGTGCTAGCTATGACGACATGATAGCCGCCAAAGGCGATAAGGAAATTGGCGATAAAATTAATAAGATCATCGCTGCGCTTGCAGAAGAAAACGACCTTAAAAGCGTGATAGACGTCGCCGACTTCAATAACGAAGATATGCTGGGTAAAGGTCAAGACATGGTAGACCGCCTCACTAAATTAGTCGGTATATTTCAAGACTTAGACTTATCTTCTAACCATGCTGGCGGTGACGATTTATTAGGTGATGCTTATGAATATTTGATGCGTCATTTCGCTACTGAATCTGGTAAATCAAAAGGCCAGTTCTACACGCCATCTGAGGTTTCTCAAATACTCGCTAAAGTGGTGGGCATTAAAGAAGATACGCCACAAGATGCAACTGCGTACGACCCTACCTGTGGTTCAGGTTCATTGTTATTAAAAGCCAGCGACCAAGCAGAGCGAGGTTTAACCCTTTACGGGCAAGAAAACGACAAGGCCACTAGCGCACTTGCCCGTATGAACATGATCTTGCATAACAACACCACTGCCAAAATATGGAAAGGCAACACACTTGCCAACCCACAGTGGAAAGATGCCCCTAACCAATTAAAAACTTTTGATTTTTCGGTTGCCAACCCTCCATTTTCAAATAAAAACTGGACCAGTGGCTTAACCCCAGAAAACGATTTATATAACCGTTTTACATGGGGCATTCCGCCTGAGAAAAATGGTGACTACACCTTCTTACTGCACATTATCAAAAGCTTAAAAAGCACAGGTAAAGGCGCGGTGATCTTACCGCACGGTGTATTATTCCGTGGTAATGCAGAAGCTACTATTCGTGAAAATCTCATCAAACAAGGTTATATCAAAGGCATTATTGGCCTACCCGCAAACTTGTTTTACGGAACTGGTATTCCTGCCTGTATTATCGTGATTGATAAAGAGCACGCGCAAAAAGCGGTGACGAGCTTCAACGAGGTTGATGCTGAGTTACCAACCGTATCAGGTCGCCCCATCTTTATGATTGATGCCAGCAAAGGCTTCATCAAAGATGGCAATAAAAACCGCCTGCGCAGCCAAGACATTCATAAAATTGTTGATGTGTTTAACAAAGGCATAGAGTTAGAGCGTTTTAGCCGTTTAGTGCCCATTGATGAAATTGCCGCTAACGACTACAACCTTAACATCCCGCGTTATATCGACTCATCTGAGCCAGAAGATTTACACGATTTAAGCGCTCACCTGCAAGGTGGCATTCCAAACCGTGACATTGATGCCCTTGAGCATTACTGGCAGGTATTCCCAAGCATTCGCGCTACCTTGTTCACTCATTTGCGTGACGGATACAGCCATGCACTGGTTGAAGCAAGCCAAGTAAAAAGCACTATTTTAGCACACCAAGAATTTAAAGACTTTGCTGCCCGTAGCCTATTGCCATTCAAACAGTGGATACCTGAAGCTAAGCTTAAAGAAATCAAAGTAGGCGATAACCCGAAAAACTTTATCTTTAACATTTCAGAGAACTTGTTAAATAGCTATGCCAATAGCGACCTATTAAGCAAATACGATATTTACCAAATCCTAATGGATTACTGGGCTGATACCATGCAAGACGATGTGTATGTACTGGTACAGGACGATTGGCAAGCAGGTAAAACCCTTCGTGAGTTAGTGGCTGCCAAGGGCGAAAAACTCAAAGAAACGCCAGATTTAATCATCAACAAGAAAAAGTACAAAGCCGAGCTTATTCCACCTAGCTTAATTGTTGCCCGTTATTTTGCAGATGAAAAAGCGCAAGTTGATGCCCTGCAAGCTAAACAAGACGAAGCTACTCAAACACTTGAAAGCTACCTAGAAGAACATGGTGGTGAAGATGGCTTATTGGTTGAGGCCCTCAACGATAAAGACAAAATCACCAAAGCCAGCGTTGCCGCTAGAACAAAGCTTGCTACTGATGCTGATGAAGTGAAAGCACTGAAACAAGCAACTAAATTGTTTAATGCCGAAGCGGCTGCGAAAAAAGCAGTGAAAGAAGCCCAAGAAGCGCTCGATTTAGCCGTATTCAATCAATATCCAAAACTCACGATTGATGAAATCAAAACCCTGATTGTCGATGACAAATGGCTAGCCACACTGCAAGCCAATATCATTGCTGAAATTGAGCGCGTTACCCAACAAATGGCAAACCGGGTTAAGCAACTGGAAGAGCGCTACAGCGCACCACTACCAACCCTTTCTAAATCGGTTGATGACCTTAACGATAAAGTCGCAGGCCATTTAAAAGCGATGGGCTTGGAGTGGTCGCTATGAGCGTAATAGATCAGAATATTCCCAAAGGATTTAAACAGACTGAGGTGGGTATTCTTCCTCAAGAATGGCAGATTTTAACTATTGATGAAGCAATATCATCTAAAATGATTCTTGATCAAATGGATGGCAATCATGGAGAACTTTACCCCAAAAGCCATGAATTTAAAGATGACGGTATTCCATACGTTGGTGCGACAGACTTTTACTCAGGTAAAATTGATTATAAACACTGCAAAAGACTTCCTATAAAAAGGGCTAAGTTATTTAAGAAAGGAGTGGCAAAGGATGGTGACGTTTTATTCGCTCACAATGCCACTGTAGGACCATCATCTTTAGTAGAAACGTATGAAGACTTCATAATTATTAGTACTACAGCCACTTATTATCGCTGTAACGGTGAAGAAATTAAAAATACGTATTTATTAAACTTTTTTAGGTCTAAGCTGTTTGAAAGTCAATATTCTTCCGTGATGTCGCAGTCTACGCGCAATCAAGTACCCATTCTGGCACAACGAAAGTTTTATTTGGCACTTCCTCACATAAAAGAACAAACCGCTATTGCCAATGCGTTGTCCGATGTCGATGCGCTATTAACGGAATTGGAAAAACTGATCGCGAAAAAACAAGCGATTAAAACCGCCACCATGCAGCAATTGCTGACAGGCAAAACCCGTTTACCTCAGTTCGCCACTTTCACCGAAGGCGAAAAACAGGGTCAACCAAAAGGCACAAAACCCAGCGAACTAGGCGAAATCCCTGAGGATTGGGAAGACTTAGCTCTGGGTGATGTTGTATGTTTTGTTGGTGGTGCGCAGCCAGAAAAAAATACATTTTCATATAAAGAACAAGAAGGCTATGTAAGATTAATACAGATTAGGGATTACAAGTCCGATAAACATAAAGTATACATCCCATCATCTTTAGCAAAGAAAACATGTAGTGCTGATGACATCATGATTGGTCGATATGGGCCTCCAATTTTTCAAATACTACGAGGAATTGAAGGGGCCTATAATGTTGCCTTAATCAAAGCGATTCCAAATGAAAAAATTCATAAAGAGTTTTTATATCATTTCTTAAAAAGTGATTCTTTATTTGAGTTGATGGACAACCTTTCACAAAGATCATCTGGGCAAACTGGTGTTGAGCTTTCCGCTTTAAAAGCTTACCCAATAGGTTTACCAAATATAGAAGAACAAGCTGCAATCGCCACCATCCTCTCGGATATGAATAACGAAATCCAAACCCTTAAACAGCGCTTAGCGAAAACCCGCCAAATCAAACAAGGTATGATGCAAGAGCTACTTACAGGCCGCACTCGTTTACCATTTGATAAAGAACAATAAGGAACATGGATGTCTGAATGTAACGAATTAGAATTAAAGCCCATTAACGATTTATTGGAACTGTCGTTTTTCATTCCCGCCTACCAACGTGGTTATCGTTGGTCTAAAAGGCAGGTTACTGAACTGCTCGATGACATTAAAGAGTTTCAGCAGCAAGCAGAAAATAGCAATAAGAACGCTTTTTATTGCTTACAGCCTATTGTGGTAAAAAAACATAATAGCGATTGGGAATTAGTCGATGGTCAACAGCGACTGACCACCATATATATCATTCTAACGTATTTAAAAGACATCCTAGCCTTACTTGGTAAATCTCGTTATCAATTGAGCTATGAAACACGAGAAGAAAGTGCTGAGTTTCTTCAGGATATTAATGAAGATCGTGGCGAAGAAAACATCGACTTCTTCCATATTGTACAAGCTAAAAAAGCAGTAGAAGAATGGTTTGATGCACAAGATGGCACATATAAAGTTAACTTCATTCAGACATTACTAGGCCCCCACGACTCAAAGAAAAGTGTTCAAGTCATATGGTATCAAATTGACGAAACTGAAAATGTAACCGAGGTGTTTACTCGGCTGAACATGGGTAAAATCCCACTAGTAAATGCCGAGCTTGTAAAAGCGCTATTTTTAAAGTCGAGTAACTTTGCCCTAGATGTCAATGATTCCGATATAAAAAAACCAATTCAAGATCTTCAGCAATTAAGAATTTCTCAAGAGTGGGATGCCATTGAAAAACGCTTACAAGATGACGCATTTTGGTATTTCATTAGCAACAAATCTATTACCACCAATCGTATCGAGTTTGTGCTGGATTTGGCATCTAGAAACCTTAATGATGAAGGCATTCTAGACACTGACAAGTTGAAAATATTTCTGACGTTCAACCGACTGCTTTCGAATAGCGGTGATAAAGATAAACCTGTCGATGTTGCTCGTGAATGGCTAAAGGTAAAGCAATGCTTTATGACGCTAGAAGAGTGGTATAACGACCGTGCTTTATTTCACTTGATTGGCTATTTAGTCTCGCAGAAAGTTTCTATCTCCCATATTTTCGAATTACATCAAGAGGCCCTCACAAAGTATGATTTTCGACAGTCATTGTTAAAGTTAGTCTTCAGTAAGACCTTTAACGGTAGAGAAATAGATACGTTATCTCAAGAATGGCTAGATGAGAGACTAAACTCACTCACTTATGAATCTGGAGCGCATAAACTCAGACCAATACTATTGCTATTCAACGTAGCTAGCTTACTTGCCAACCCTGCGACCAATGCGCGTTTTCAATTTGATAAATATAAATTAGACAGTTGGGATATTGAACATATCCGCTCAGTGGCATCCGATATGCCAAATAGTAAAGACAAGCAAAAGGCATGGCTTGAAAACGTTGTTGCATATATTTCCAGCGATGAATCCATAGAAGTTGAGGAGTCTGACACTGATGCAAATAATGAAGAGCTATCTATCAAGCTTGAAGCAAAAGAGTTACTGCTAGCAACCAACTTCAATAATGATCATTTTGAAGCTGTGTACGACAAGGTACGAGCGCATTACGACCCTGATGGTAATGAAGATGTAGATAACTCAATTGGCAATCTAACCTTGCTAGATAGCAGAACTAACCGTAGCTATCAAAATGCGGTATTTCCGATTAAACGAGCGAGGATTATCGCACTAGATAAAAAGGCAACCTTTGTTCCGCTATGCACTAAGAATGCGTTTCTTAAGTATTACAGCAAACAGGTAGATAAGATGCTGTATTGGGAAGCGAAAGATAGCGAGGATCATCAAAGGGCTATGGTAGAAATGTTACTCGGTTTCTTTCAAGGAGTAGGTGTTCATCAAAAGGAGTTAGGACATGAATAAGGGAAAAAGCTTAACATTTTACGGTCTATTTGATGTTGTTGAAGCGATAGAAATTCCAATATTACAGCGTGATTATGCACAGGGTCGAAAAGAAGAAGATGAAGTTAGAACACTGTTTTTAAATTCATTATACCAAGCGCTAAATAACAAAGATGACTCACGCCAGCCTTTAGATTTGGACTTTGTTTACGGAAATTTTGAAGAGGGACAAAGTAAGGCTTTCTCTGTTCTTGACGGGCAGCAGCGCTTAACGACTCTATTTTTATTGCATTGGTACTTAGCAATACAACATGGTCATATTGCAGAATTCAGAGAACGGTTTGTCACTGATGAACAACGATCTCGCTTTACTTATAAGACACGTCCAAGCACAACCGAGTTTTTTGATGCATTAACCTCCAAAGATATTGAAATATCGAATGCAACAATAAGTAAGCAGATTAAAAATAGTCAGTGGTTTTATTTATCGTGGCAACAAGATCCAACCGTACAAGCTTGTTTGAATATGCTTGATGCAATTCAAGCATTGTTTTCTCAAAGTGATGTCAATTTGTACGAACGAATCACCAATACAACTGAACCTTACATTACCTTTCAGTTTTTAGACCTTCATTATTTTGGTTTGTCAGATGAGCTTTATATAAAAATGAATGCTCGTGGTAAGCCGCTTACAATATTTGAAAATTTTAAAGCCAAGTTAGAACAAAAGATAAAGTCTTTTGAGAGTGATTGGCCTGAGTACACATTGCCTTTTCAAGACAGTGTTAGCGGTTATAATTACTTCATACATAAGATAGATACCGACTGGGCCGATTTGTTCTGGCCCTATAGAAATTTTTTCTCAATTGACGATACCTTTGATGATGAATTGATGAATTTCATTCGACTCGTTATCGCCTATCAATACCTTGTTGATCATAAAGATTCCCCTATGGACCTTCATGTAAATAGTGGCGAACTCTTTGGTCGAAACGGGAGATTAGAACCCCTTACACTGTCCCAATATGAAGAGTTAGGTTGTTTAAATAAAAAGTTCATTATCCGGCTAATTAGTTTCCTTGATCTCATCTATAGAGGTGGATTGGTCGAGAATAAAATAAACAGCTACTTAGACACTGATAACTACTACAACGAACACAAAACATTCAAGAACGTATTGAAAAACGATGCTAGCTACGATGATAAACTCAGATTTTATGCGTTTTACAACTATGTGGCAAAATCACCCACTGATGAAGAGTTGAAGGAATGGTTAAGAGTAATCTTTAATTTAACCGACAACACCATTATCAATACCGCAGATGAGTTTAATAAAGCACTGTTTGCAATAGACAACCTTTGCCAGCACGATAGCCCTATATTAGAAACACTAGCTAATGATGTTGAAATATCAGGTTTTACAGGTGCTCAGATAGTCGAAGAGAAGATCAAGGCTCATCTGCTGCTAAGGTCTAGTGAATGGAGAGAAGCAATTACCAGTGCAGAGCAACATTCATTTCTGACAGGCCAGATTGGCTGTATTTTAAATTTTGCTGAAATCCTAAGTTATTACCGTGAACACAATCATTGCAACTGGAGCGCTGAAGAAAATGTCGAGTATTTAAGTAGCTTCACACGATATTCTAATGCGATTCAACGTGTATTTGATCGAATTGAAAGCAGCTCAGCACCAATTGATTATTTGTGGGAAAGGTCGGTATTAAGTAAAGGTGAATACTTCACCGATAAACGAGGCGACAAATACAATATGCTGTCTTCTCGCGATACTAGAAACAATATTCCTCGTGATCATAGTTGGAAAAGGTTACTACGGTTCGGCACAGCTTCAATTGAGCAAAAACAAAGTTACGTTAAAGCAGTGCTAGATGACCCGTTATTTAATGTTGAAGAAATACAAACATCACTTTCTACTATTTGTTCCATTGCTATTAAGTCTGAAGAAATTGAGCCTTGGAGAAAAGCATTAATTCAACATAAAGAGTTACTCGCGTATTGCCAGCAAGGCTTTATTGAGAAAAATAACTCTGAATTTGTATTACTTGGACAATCACAGCGAAATCATACGCATATTGAACTTTTCACTAAAGTACTAGAACTAGAGCTATCTCAAGACAATAGCTTGATAGCACCTTTTTCATTGTTAAGGTACGAGCCAGTTAAGTCGCGTGAAGAAAGTGCGCATTTGAAATTAACCGGTTTTGTTCATAATGAACAGCGATATCAAATAGAGATCCATAAAACAGGTAGCTGCTTCGATATTAGAGTCAAAGGTGGTGAAATCGAAAATGCACCAGAGACTTTAATGGATTTACTAGAGAGTGAAGGATTTGAATTGAGTGGCAGGGCATTGCCTAGCCTCGACTTTTACAAATACTACAGTGATAAAAATCAGAAAAGTATTGAAGATGTAAAATTAAAGATTCAAAAACTATGCGCAAGTTTAAAGGATTTAGACGATGAGTAATGTTGGTCAATTAGAACGTAAAACCCAAAACCGCGTAGTTAAGTTTTTTAAAGAACAACTTGATTACGATTACCTAGGTAATTGGGAGTACCGTGAAGGTAACAGCAATATAGAAAAAGACTTGCTGACTAAATGGCTCAAAGGTCGCGGAACTTCTGATGCTCTGATTACCCGCACATTACGCCAACTTGATACTGCCGCAGCCCTCGGTGAAGGTAAAAAGCTCTTTGATGCGAACAAAGATGTTTATCGCCTTCTGCGTTATGGCGTAAAAGAAAAAGAAGGTACAGGTGAGCAAAACCAAACTGTTTGGCTAATAGACTGGAAAAACCCAGAAGCTAACGACTTTGCTATTGCTGAAGAAGTGACCGTAAAAGGTGAGCAGATCTCTCCTAAAACCAAGCGCCCTGATATCGTGATTTATGTTAATGGCATCGCGCTGGGCGTGATTGAATTAAAACGCTCTTCAGTGTCAGTTAGTGAGGGCATTCGCCAGAACTTAGACAACCAAAAGAAAGCGTTTATTCGTAACTTCTTTACCACTATGCAGCTAGTAATGGCAGGCAATGACACCCAAGGTGTCCGCTATGGTACGATTGAAACATCTGAAAAATACTATCTTGAATGGAAGGAACCGGAAGGCGCTGTTTGCTTGCCACTTGCGCAGGTAGCAACAGAAACACCGTTAGATAAACATGTCGCGCAGCTATGTGATAAAAAACGCTTCTTACAGCTTATTCACGATTTTATTGTTTTTGATGCAGGGGTGAAGAAGACCTGCCGACACAATCAATTCTTTGGTATTCAAGCCGCTAAAAAGCACGTTAAATCAAAACAAGACGGGATTATTTGGCATACCCAAGGCTCAGGCAAAAGCCTAACGATGGTGTGGTTAGCTAAATGGATTCGCGAGAACGTTACTGATTCTCGTGTGCTAATTATTACTGATAGAACAGAGTTAGACGAACAAATAGAAAAAGTATTCTCAGGTGTTGATGAAGAGATCTATCGCACAAAAAGCGGACGGGATTTAGTTGCCACGCTTAATCAACCGAACCCTTGGCTATTCTGCTCACTCGTGCATAAGTTTGGTCGAAATGGCGAAGCGCTAAGTGATAAAGAAAGTGAAGAAGACGATAATAAAGCGACAAAACACTATCTTGAAGCATTAACCAAAAACCTGCCAACTGAATTTGCAGCAAAAGGTAACTTGTTTGTGTTTGTTGATGAGTGTCATCGAACTCAATCAGGCAAGCTGCACGAAGCGATGAAAGCCATTTTACCAGAGGCCATGTTTGTTGGTTTTACTGGTACGCCATTAATGAAAAAAGATAAGAAAAAGTCCTTGGAGGTCTTTGGTCCATATATCCACACCTACAAGTTTGATGAAGCCGTTAGTGACGGTGTGGTACTCGATCTGCGTTATGAAGCAAGAGATATTGATCAACATTTAACTTCAGAGAAAGGCGTTGATACTTGGTTTGATGCAAATACTCAAGGCTTATCTAACCTAGCCAAAATGCAGCTCAAACAAAAATGGGGAACCATGCAAAAAGTACTCTCCAGTAAGTCTCGACTAGAACGCATTGTGATGGATATATGGCTGGATATGAAAAGAAAGCCTGCACTAATGTCTGGTAGAGGCAACGCTATGTTGGTGTGTGCCAGTGTCCATCAAGCCTGCATGGTTTATGAGATGTTTTCTAAAACAGATCTTGCTGGTAAATGTGCGGTAGTGACCAGTTATCAACCTGCTGCAAGTTCGATAAAAGGTGAAGAATCTGGTGAAGGGTTAACCGAAAAACTGTTTAAGTATGAAACTTATCGCAAGATGTTAGCTGATTACTTTGAGCAAAGTGAAGATGAGGCCGCTAAGCGTGTGGAGGAGTTTGAAAAAGCGGTTAAAAAGCGCTTTATCGAAGAACCGGGGCAAATGCGCCTACTCATTGTGGTCGATAAACTGCTAACTGGCTTTGATGCCCCCTCTGCCACTTACCTTTATATCGATAAAAAGATGACTGACCACAACCTATTTCAAGCAATCTGCCGTGTAAACCGTCTAGACGGTGAAGATAAAGACTACGGTTACGTTATCGACTACAAAGACTTATTCCGTTCACTTGATAAAGCCATTAAAGATTACACAGCCGAAGCGTTTGATGGCTACGATGCTGACGATGTTAAAGGGCTTTTAAAAGATCGATTGCAAGAATCTCGTACTGATTTAGATAATGCGCTGGAAGCAGTACGAGCGTTATGCGAGCCAGTAAAAGCACCAAGAGACATCAAAGACTTCCAACATTATTTTTGTGGTGAGTCTGGTGTTGAATCAAAGGATGAAAATGAGCGCACAGAAAAAGAAGCACTACGTTTAACTCTATATCAATCAGTAGCTAAGCTCATCCGAGCTTACACTAACCTTGCAAATGAAATGGAGCAAGCTGGTTACACCTTTGAAGAGGCTGAAAATATTAAGAAAGAAGTCGCGTACTTCGAGAAGGTTCGTGACGAAGTTAAGCTTTCCAGTGGCGACTTACTCGAAAT
This sequence comes from Pseudoalteromonas sp. Scap25, assembly GCF_013394125.1. Taxonomy (GTDB): domain Bacteria; phylum Pseudomonadota; class Gammaproteobacteria; order Enterobacterales; family Alteromonadaceae; genus Pseudoalteromonas. Next base: position 2,858,091 of record NZ_CP041327.1, read on the forward strand.
GAAGCGGTTTGAGCCTGCTATGCGTCAGTTACTTGATATGTATATTCGAGCTGATGACAGTGAATTACTGATGGATTTTGAAGAGTTCGGCTTGATTGATCTAGTGGTAAACAACAACGGTAAAGACTTAGAAGATTTACCTGAAGGCTTGCGTAACAATGAAGATGCAATGGCAGAAGCCATTGAAAACAATGTTAGAAAAACCATCGTTGATGAAAATCCAGTAAACCCTAAATACTTTGACAGCATGGCAACCTTGCTGGATGAGTTAATTAAGCAGCGAAGAGAGCAAGCTATTAGCTATCAAGAGTATCTTGAACAGATACGAGCACTCGCTAAGAAAGTGGTAAACCCAACTGAAAATAGCAATCAAAGCTATCCCACTTCTGTTGATACACCAGCCAAACAAGCAATTTACAACAACTTCGGTAATGATGAAGTACTTACTACTAAAATTGATACTGCTGTTCGTTATACCAAGAAAGCTGATTGGCTTGGGGATCGATTTAAAGAGCGTGAGATAGCCAACGCGGTGCGAGAAGAGGCAGCAGGTTATGACATCAATATTATTGATATCATGAAGCTAATTAAAGCTCAGAAGGAATACCATTAGTGCGTCATACCAAAAGCAATGCAGAGAGTATTGAAGTAGTTCGTATTGGCGACATTGATGTAGAGCTAAACCGCAGAGCTATTAAAAACATTCACCTAAGTGTACTGCCGCCTAATGGCAAAGTGCGCTTGTCGATCCCTAATGATACGAGTGAACAAAAGGTAAGGCTGGCAATCGTAAATAAGCTTGCTTGGATTAAAAAACAGCAAGCTGACTTTGCAGGACAAGAGCGCCAATCTGTACGTGAAATGGTCAATGGTGAATGCCACTATTTATGGGGTAATAAATACCGTTTAAAGCTTATAGAGGCAAAAGGCGGATATAGTGTTACCGCTAGAGGCAACGGTAATTTAGTGCTAGCTGTCGCTGAAAATACGTCAACCGATAACAAACTCAAACTGCTTAACCGTTTCTATCGAGATGAAATGCAGCGCTCACTTGAAAAATTATTACCTCAATGGGAAAAAAAACTAGGTGTAAACGCTGGTTCTCTCAACATCAAAAAGATGAAAACCAAATGGGGAAGCTGCAATATTCAAGCTAAGCGAATTTGGCTTAACCTTGAACTAGCTAAAAAACCTCCTGAGTGCATGGAATTCATACTTGCCCACGAATTAGTTCATTTACTAGAGCGCCACCATAACGAAAAGTTCCGCTCACTCATGGACAATCATATGCCAAACTGGCGTGAACGCAGAGACTTGCTTAATAGCTTGCCTCTGGCCTATGAAGACTGGAGTTATTAGAAACTAATGAAAGCCAAATGTAAGGAAGCCTGAGTTGGAACCTGACAACTTAAATACCGCGAACATCATTTCCATAATTGCATTGATAGTCTCAATTCTTTCAGGGCTGGCGGTTGCTTTTTTCTCCGCATGGATTACGTCAAAATACCAAAGCAAAATAAAAGCGATGGACTCTAGAAAAAAATTAATTGAAGATTTTTATGGCCCTTTGCTATCAATTCTTACTGAAAATGAAATGCTATACAAAGAATTTGGTCCCAATAAGTTTATAGGACGAACTGCTGAAGTAGCTAATGCTAAAGGAGAAACATGGAATTCACTGAAAGATAAAGTAGTAAAACCTAACCTTATGCAAATTAGGCAACTAATTCAAAAACATTGGCTTCAGTCTGAGGCAGAAAATAAAAACCACCTCAAAGAGCTATTTTTTCACTGTTCCGCCTTCTGTGAATATGATGACTCTCCAAATGAGATGTACTCAAAATACAAATACAAGCCTGAATGGAATACATTAATCAAAAATGAATCTGACAGTTTAAAAAAGGAAACAAAATAATGAGTAGTAGTATTTACTGGCTTAGGAAGCAACTAGACCAAAGCTCAAAGTTTATAGTTATAGATGAAAATATTGGAGAGTTTGAATTTCAAGGTAAGACTTTAAAAGTTTATTGTCCTACAACAAGTGAATATGAAATTAACGTAGATGTTGTTTTGAGTGCATTAAGAAAAGGCGCTGACATCGTTACTTACCCGACAACATGGTGCAAAGCCACAAGAGAAGCTATTACTCACGGAAAATCTCTCAGCATAGAGGTGATACCCTTTGGTAAATTCTTAGAGGACTATAGAAATTAATAATACTGAATTTTATCTTTTTGGTTCCTTCCTAAAAACACCTAACTTTAAAGATATTGATGTTTTGATTGTTGTACCTGATGTTTGTGATCTAGAGGGAGCTAATAAATATATATCGTCACTAAAAGCAAAATACGCTTCTTCTATGGTCCATACTCATATCTATATAAAAAGTGAATTTTTAAACCCTAGAAACAAGTTTTCTTACAAAGATGTCAATCATCAAATAACGTCAGAGGAGTTCGTCGAATTGTTCAAAGTTAAACGTCCTCTATAATGGAATGGCTACTGAATCAATATGAGACAAACTAATCAACAATCTCACTTTTTATTAGATTGTTTCTTTTTCTATTAGAATGTCTCATTTTTTAATAGCAGAATACATTTTACGCGTATTGCCCAGCGGCAAATCCACAGCTCCACGCGTATTGGAAATTATAGCCTCCTAGCCAACCCGTTACATCGGTCACTTCACCAATAAAGTATAAACCTTTGGCTTTTTTAGCCTCAAATGTTTTTGAGCTTAGCTCATCGGTATCTACACCACCTAAAGTCACTTCTGCGGTTCTGTAACCCTCAGTACCATTTGGCTTAATTTGCCACGCATGAATATAATCAGCAAGCGCATCAATTTGGCTATGCGTTAGCTGATTAATATTGCAATCAGGAATAGCTTTACTGTTATGGAGTATTTCAACAAAACGCTTAGGAAGGATAGTAGCGAGGCTATTTTTTAACGATTTTTGCGCTTGCGTTTCTCGCCAATCGGCTAGCTGTTGCTTTAAATCGAGTTCAGGTAATAAATTGATCGTCACCGCCTGACCTGCTCGCCAAAATGAGCTTATTTGTAATATGGCAGGCCCGGATAAGCCGCGGTGAGTAAATAGAATATTCTCTTTAAATACAGTACCATCTTCGCTTGCAACTTCACAAGGAATACTAATGCCAGAAAGCCCTTCAAAACGCTCTTTATCGTGTTGATGTAAGGTAAAGGGAACTAAAGCAGCCATCGTCGGCAATACCTTTAAACCAAATTGCTCTGCAATTTTATAACCTATTGGCGTCGCGCCAAGTTTAGGCATAGTTAAACCGCCCGATGCGACAACTAACGACTCGCAGGTCAGAGTTTCTTGCTCAGTTGTGACACTGTAACCTGTTGCTGTTTTAGCTACATTTAACACTTCGCTGCGTAGTTTAATTGTAACGCCAGCCCACTCACATTCGGTTAGTAAAATATCAACAATGTCTTGTGCGCTATTGTCACAAAATAATTGTCCCAATGTTTTATGGTGATACGCCAAACCATGTCGGTCTACAAGCTCTACAAAGTCATGTTGGGTATAACGACTTAAGCACGACTTTACAAAATGGGGATTAGTGCATAAATAGTTATTAGGGCTCGCATTTTCGTTAGTAAAATTACATCGCCCGCCACCACTAATTAAAATTTTACGTCCTGGCTTTTTACCCATATCAAGCACTGTAACACTTCGGCCGCGATATCCTGCTTGTGCTGCACACATTAAACCTGCAGCTCCGGCACCGATCACTATCACATCAAGGTGAGTCATTTGGTCATCTCTTAAAAACTTTGGTGAATTATAACAAAGTTTCGGTAACAACAAGATAGCTGTTATATTGTTTTTAATTTATCAATAAAGATTAAATAATGATAAAAAACACCAAAAAAATCTAATACATTAGGATCGTCAACATAATAAAAACAAATACAAAACGACTGAAAGCTTACTAAATTCACGGTTATAACTAAATGAGATAGGCACATACGTATTTAATATTTCAAAATTATTAACAGATCATTTACCTTTGTACCCGCTTTGTGGCTTTCCACAAATAATAATAAAACTAAGGGTAATTATGACTTCTAATAATTCATTTAAAAAATGCGCTGTTGCGCTAACAATAAGTACACTATTTGCAGCCAGCTCAAGCATGGCAAATCCAGCACAAGCAATCGCACCATCAATGGCTGAAACCTCAGTTAAAATGCAAAATCAAAGTGGGTTTGAAACTCAGTTCATTATCAAATATAAAAATAATAGCGATATGATGAACGTATCAACAGCTGAAGCATCGCCTGCAATGATGAACAAAAAAGCGCAAAGCTTTGTAAAAAACTTCACCTCAAAAAAAGGTAAAGTTAAAGCTAAATATATCCGCGCAATGGCATTAAATGATCATCACGTAATGCGTGCCGACAAAAAGCTCAATGCTGAAGAAGCACAACAGTTTATGCAAGAAATGGTCAATTCAGGCAATGTTGAATACATTGAAGTCGATCAAATGTTAAAGCCATTTGCAACACCAAACGACCCTCGTTATGGCGACCAATGGCATTACTATGAGCAAGCCGGTGGCCTAAATCTACCAACAGCCTGGGATACTGCTACAGGTAGCGGCGTGGTTGTAGCTGTTCTTGATACTGGTTACCGCCCACATGTTGATTTAAACGCCAATATTTTACCTGGCTACGATATGATCTCTAATCTATCAGTCGCTAATGATGGCAATGGCCGTGATAACGATGCTCGCGATCCAGGGGATGCTGTTGCAGCCGGAGAATGTGGTGATAATGGAGCACAAGGCTCTAGCTGGCATGGTACTCACGTAGCAGGCACAGTCGCTGCTGTGACTAATAATGGTGAAGGCGTTGCTGGTGTTGCTTACGACGCCAAAGTAGTGCCAGTACGTGTATTAGGTAAATGTGGCGGCTTGACCTCAGATATTGCTGACGGCATTATTTGGGCTTCAGGCGGAAACGTATCAGGTACATCGACAAACCCAAACCCTGCAGATGTTATAAACATGAGTTTAGGTGGTGCAGGTACATGTAGCTCAACGACTCAAAATGCGATTAATACTGCACGTAACAACGGCTCTGTTGTTGTAATAGCTGCAGGTAACGATAACGATAATTCTGCAAACTACAACCCGGGTAACTGTAATGGAGTTGTTAATGTTGCATCAGTTGGTCGTAACGGTGGCCGCGCATATTACTCAAATTATGGTAGCAATATTGATGTAGCAGCACCGGGTGGCGCACAAAATTTTGCTAATGATTCTGAAGGTGTTTTATCTACTTACAACTCAGGCTCAACAACACCATCAAGCGACAGCTATGGTTTTTCGCAAGGTACATCAATGGCCGCCCCTCATGTTGCAGGTGTAGCAGCGTTAATCAAACAAGCAAAACCAAACGCGACACCTGATGAAATAGAAAATATTTTAAAAACAACAACTCGTGCATTCCCAGCAACTTGTACTAACTGTGGCACAGGCATTGTTGATGCTGCCGCTGCTGTTGCAGCAGCCTCTGGTGGTACACCACCGCCAACATCAGGTGATAATGAGCTTATTGATGGGCAAGCGAAAACAGGCTTAAGCGGTGCGACAAGTACACAAAACTTTTACACTATGACAGTCCCAAGCGGTGCTACTAATGTAACTTTCACAATGAGTGGTGGTACAGGTGATGCTGACTTGTATGTACGTGCTGGTAGTAAACCGACAACAAGCACTTATGATTGCCGTCCTTACAATGAAGGTAACAGTGAAGAGTGTTCTATCGATAACCCAACTTCAGGTACTTATCATATAATGCTAAACGGCTACTCAGCCTACACTGGCGTTAGTTTAGTCGGTAACATCACAGGCGGTTCAGACTCAGGCACACCACAAGCGGGTGGCGGTACAGTATCTGATGTTTCTGCAACAGCAGGTCAGTGGAAGCATTACACGCTAGAAGTTCCTGCTGGCATGGCTAACTTTACTGTAACAACATCAGGTGGCACTGGTGATGCTGACTTATTTGTAAAATTTGGTAGTCAGCCAACCAGCTCAAGCTATGATTGCCGCCCATTTAAAACTGGTAACGCCGAAACATGTACATTTAGCAACCCTCAAGCAGGCACATGGCATTTAAGTGTTAATGCGTATCAAACCTTCTCAGGTTTAACGCTAAGTGGTCAATACCAGCCATAGTCCATCTACTCTTTTAATAAAAAGCCGATATATATGTATCGGCTTTTTTACTGATAAACGCAGATTAGTTATAGTTTAGCTAAAACGACTTCAGCGCTACTTATTACAAATTCTTTTTCTTGCTCGACAAATAATTGGTTAACAACACCACTATCTACAACCATAGCGTAACGTTTCGAGCGCAAACCACCAAAGCCTGCGGTATCTTTTTCAAGACCTAAAGCACGAGTAAAACTGGCATCGCCGTCTGCCAGCATATCTATATGCTCTGCATTTTGTGACTCACCCCATGCTTTCATCACAAATGCATCATTTACCGATACACAGTAGATAGCGTTAATACCCTTAGCCTTAATTTTATCGGCTAGCGCGATATAACCAGGCAAATGAGCATTCGAACAAGTGGGTGTAAAAGCACCAGGCACCGCAAATAACACAACTTTTTTATCTGTAAATAATTCATTATTAGTGAGTGTTTGCATACCTTTATCACTAAGCTGAGATAAATTTACTGCAGGTATTGTCTGACCTAGCTCTATCATATTAATTCCTTAGGGTAATTAAATAGTCTTTTAGCATACAGATTAATATTTAATTCGTCTTCGATTAATCGCTGTTGTTATCTAAACCTAAACCTTCTTTAATAGATGTCATTTGCAACTCTAATTGCGAGCCTATATCAGCAACTAATTCACTCGACTCACTTACTTGGCTTTTCATATCATGCATTGATAGAGTAAAGTCACTAAGGAAATTACTTTGTTGTTTAGCCAATTCCATTGCATCAATCGCAACTTTATTAGCCTGCTGCGCATTATCTGCAACTCCTTCAGAGTTTGCTTTAAGCTCTTGAGCATTTGCAGTTTGTAACTGTGCATCCTCAGTTAATGCATTGATTTGTTTATAGACTTCTTGAGAGTTTTCGCTTAGTAGCGCCAATTGATCATTAATCTCTTTTAACGAACCTTGAGTCTGCATAGCTAATTGCCTTACCTCATCAGCAACCACGGCAAAACCTCGACCTTGCTCACCTGCTCTTGCTGATTCAATCGCAGCATTGAGCGCGAGTAAGTTTGTTTGCTCAGCGATGGTACGTATGACCGTAATAATATTGCTTACTCCCTGTACCCCGCTCAGTAATTCCTGAACACTATGCATACCTTGCTCAATTCGCTGCTGTGTATCAGAACTGGCATTAAGCATACTTTTGGCAAAACCAACACTTTGTTGCATTGCTTCATAAGTACTTTGAGCATTTTCAGCAGCTTGAGCATTGATATGATTAACCTGCTCGCCAAGTTGCTGAATATTAAGAAGCAGTTCTTCATTGTGATTTACCTGCTGATAACTCGCATTACTTTTTTGACCTATCGTGTATAAATGCCCACTCATCTGCTGCATGAAATCACTGACTACATTAAGCATATCTGCTCTTTCTTGCGCTTCCAAACGCTGGCGTTCAATTAACTGGTTAAAATACTGCGCTATTTCACCCACCTCTGTTTTAGGGTTATTCACTGTAATATTTTTTAACTCATTACTTTCGATTAAGAATGCAAACCCATCTCGCAGTTGTCGTAAAGGTTGTAAAACCTGTTTACGTTGCACCCAATAAACACCAAAAGCTAATATTACTAGTCCACCTATTGCTATTCCAAACACCCAGAACACTTGTTGCTTTACGGTATCTTGCTGCGCTTTTAATGTTTGCTCTGCCTCAATCACTGTATTTGATAGTAAGCTAATTTGTTCGCGTAACTCATTTGTTCCTGAACGACGTAGTTTTGATTGCGATAAAGTACTGCTTAAATCACGCAGATAACGTTTAGGCCAACTCACCAACTCTGCTTTTATTTCAGCAGCCAAATCTTCAGGTTCTTCATCTACAAATAAAGCAAATTCATCAACCTCAGTCATTACTCCTAAGTTAGGTAGCTGCTCAATTTTTACAGCTAGTAAGTTTAGGGTTTTTATACTTTGTTGCAGGTTTTTCTCTATCTCAGGTTGGTAATTATTTAGCAGCTGATAAGTCGATAGTGATAAATTAACCACTTCACTGTAATAATCACTCGCTAATTTATTGTAGCTAAGAGCGTTACTGGCTTGCGTTGATGCTTTTTGCGCATAATTCATAAGTGAAGAGGCTGAGCCGGCCATTTGTCTAAGCGCGTTATCTAACAGCGCAGTTTCATTGCCAGAGAGTTTTCCAAGTGATCTGTATTTACCATTAATATCTGTATCTAATAAAGTTAATTGTTCAGCTAAACGAGCTTCTAACTCATGAGGAAGCACCGTTAACTGTTGCGCTTTAAGTTGCTCAATCAAGGTAGATGATTGTTTTAAGTATTGGCTATTACCTTGCGCTAAGTAACTCTCTAATTGATTGGCAAGCTCAACCATTATGCTATTTTTTAAATGGCTGTATGCGCTATCTTGTTGCTGAAGCTTTAGTAATGTATGGCTTGCCCATAACAAGGTCGCGGCTAGAAGGATACTTGCAAATGTTAGTAAAATGGCTAGTAAACGGGTAAAAAATGATACACGCATAAATATATCTCAAAACTGAAATACACATAGAGTATTGAATTTTTATGACATATTTATGTAACAAGAGTAATAAGGATAAATACGTGAGGGAATTAGACTTAAAGGTAGTTAGACAGGATGTAAAATGACAATTTATCTAAGTAAATAAAAAACCGCGTTTAAACGCGGTTTTTTTATTAATTAAGCTTTTATTTAAAGGCCTGCACGGTCTTTAATAATAGGGATTAAAGGTGAGCCTGCATGATTTGCCTCAGCCCAAGCAATATCTGCACCGTCTTCAAGTGAGCTCTTAGATAAGTTTTTAACAATGTACTCGCCTGTATCAACTGCATTACTTGCAACAGCATGACGCAATAAGTTATTACCATTACAAAAAACTGCATCATAGATATTACGAACTTTCACACGTGAACTTTTTAATTTGCTACGTAGACGGTTTTTATCATCACCAGCAATGTATTCACAAACTGAAACAGCTAACTGGTCATTAGCGCTTGCAGGCGCAGTATAAGCAAACGAACCCGCTGCAATAGCAGCAATTACAACTAGTTTCGGTAATTTAATCATTGATTGGACACCCTATATTAATACTTTTTTCGTACTCGACTGTTTAATATTGTACCAACACGCTCAGATTTTGGCAATAATGTTAAGAGACTTTATTCAAAGTTACGAATTTATAACTATATTTATTTTTCTCATCAGGCGCCATCAACATTTCATCTTCAATTTGCCAATTTGCAACACTTTGGTAATCAGGAAACTGTGTATCCCCTTCTACATCTAAGTCTATAAAGGTTAGATATAAGCGATGTGCTTGCTCTAAGAACTGTTGATAGATGTTTCCACCACCAATAATCATCACTTCGGCAATATCATTAACAAGCTCAAGTGCAGCTTCAGGAGTAGTTACAGTTTCAATTCCTGGTGCTTGATATTCAGTATTGCGAGTAATAATAATATTACGACGCCCAGGTAGCGGCCTACCTATCGATTCAAATGTTTTACGCCCCATAATAACGGGCTTACCAGAAGTTACTTTTTTAAAGTGCTGAAGGTCGCCAGGTAAGTGCCATGGCATTTTATTATCTAAGCCAATGACACGATTGTTTGCCATTGCTGCAATCATTGAAATTATCACACTAAATACCCAATACTTTATTATTAATCAAAGAAAAAGGAGCGTTAGCTCCTTTTAAATATATACAATTATAGTTAACGCTCGTAGACAACTTCTACGTCGTAATCATCTTCATCCCAATCATCCCAGTCATCATCATCGCCTTTAGTGGCTTTTTGATGGTAGGTATCCCACTTAAATTCAACTTCTTCATCTGCAACTTCAACAAATTTTTCTTTAGGCATGTTATCAAGTAGCGTCATGATGTCGTGAATTAATGGCTGAGTATTTAATTTATTAATTGCAGCAATACTATAAGTATTTTCAGACTCACCTAACTCTTCTGCAATTTGCTCACATAGAGATTTGGCTTCATCTTCAGGCAATAAATCAATTTTATTAAATACCAACCAGCGCGGCTTTTCAGCAAGCTTAGGACTGTACTGATGTAGCTCATTGATAATTGCAAAAGCATTATCAACAGGGTTTGAGCCATCAACTGGCATAACATCAATAATGTGTAATAACACACGACAGCGCTCTAAATGCTTTAAGAAACGAATACCTAAGCCTGCGCCGTCCGATGCACCTTCAATTAAGCCAGGAATATCGGCGATGACAAATGACTTATTTGCTTCAGGACGAACAACACCTAAATTGGGGATAAGCGTAGTGAATGGATAATCTGCTACCTTTGGTTTTGCAGCCGATACACTGCGAATAAAGGTTGATTTACCGGCATTAGGTAAACCCAGTAAACCTACATCAGCGAGTAGCATTAGCTCTAATTTAAGGTTACGCACTTCACCAGGTGTTCCGAGTGTTTTTTGACGTGGGGCACGGTTAGTACTTGATTTAAAACGCGCATTCCCCAAGCCATGGAAACCGCCTTTTGCAACCACAATTCGTTGACCATCTTGGGTTAAATCCCCTAATGATTCTTGCGTATCAACATCAATGATACGTGTACCTACCGGCACTTTTACAATCAGATCTTCACCTTTTTTACCGGTACAATTACGGCTTTGACCGTTAGTACCACGTTCTGCTCTATGAAAACGCTCAAATTGATAGTCAATAAGGGTATTTAAGTTTTCATCAGCTTGTAGATAAACACTACCACCGTCTCCACCGTCACCGCCATCAGGTCCACCATCTGGAACATATTTCTCACGACGAAAAGACACGATGCCGCTGCCACCGTCACCAGCTTCTGCGCGAATTTCTACTTCATCTACAAACTTCATGATTACTCACTTTAGGGATTGGCTTGTTAATAACTCTATTATATACCTAAGTGGCCTATAGAGCACACTGAGCATAAAAACACTTAGGTATATATTTAGAGCTGCCTAAAACAAAAAACCCCGCAAAGGCGGGGTTTTTAACTACCTTACTGATTACTCAGCTACGATAGTTACGTATTTACGGTTTAAAGGACCTTTTTGTTCAAACTGAACTTTACCATCTGCTTTTGCGAAGATAGTGTGGTCTTTACCGATACCTACGTTTGCGCCTGGGTGGAAACGAGTTCCACGCTGACGAACAATGATGCTACCCGCTAGAACTGATTCGCCACCAAAACGCTTAACACCTAGGCGTTTGCTTTCTGAATCACGACCGTTACGAGTACTACCAGCTGCTTTTTTATGTGCCATTTCTAAGTACCTCTAATTAAGCGCTAATGCTAGTGATTTTAACTTCAGTGAACCATTGACGATGGCCCATTTGCTTACGAGAATGCTTACGGCGTCTAAATTTAACAACCTTAATTTTCTCACCGCGACCGTGTGAAACAACCTCAGCTGTTACTTTACCACCGTTTACGAACGGTACACCAATCTCGATCTTCTCACCATCAGCAACTAAAAGTACTGAATCAAATTCCACTGCCGCACCAGTTTCAACGTCTAATTTTTCAAGACGAATCGTTTGACCTTCAGTCACACGATGCTGTTTACCACCACTTTGGAAAACCGCGTACATAATTAACTCCGTCTGTGCACCCTCAAATCGGCGCAACTAAAATATTCTTCGATAGGGCGCGAAGTTTACGCTAACGCGAAATAACTAGCAAGCCTATTTTTATAATTAAATGAATAAAAAGTAGCTACATTGAGGGCAATTCAATATTTCCCCTATTTTATATGAAAATCCCCCTTTGCCAAGCGCTTTTTAACGGTTACAGAAAATAAATTTGTAATAACAAAGCAAGCCCATGTAGTTCAATTAACCGCCAGGGGTGATTCAAAATTAAACCACGCCGTTTAATCATTTATTCAGCTAGTTAATAGGTCATTTAACCTACTTAAGGGTGTTTTTTTAAGGAATCATCACAAAATATCGAGCTGATGCGTTTTTTGTTGTACAATCTGCGCCGTTCACACATTAAAATTGGCTCGGAGATCAATGGATATAAAAGCTATCCAGGCGTTAATCGAAAGCGATATGAATGACGTCAATCAACTAATACATGCGCAAATGCGCTCAGATGTGGCGTTAGTTAATCAACTTGGTTTGTATATTGTTAACAGCGGTGGCAAACGTGTTCGCCCCATGTTAGCTATTTTGGCGGCTAAAGCGCTAGGTTACCAAGGCAAAGATCACATTACGCTAGCAACAATTATTGAATTTATTCATACCGCAACGCTTTTACATGACGATGTGGTAGATGAATCTAACTTGCGCCGTGGCACACCCACAGCAAATGCCGAGTTTGGTAATGCCGCAAGTGTCCTCGTGGGAGACTTTATTTATACTCGCTCGTTTCAGCTAATGGTAGGCCTTGGTAAAATGCAGATAATGCAAGTGTTGGCCGATGCAACCAATATTATTGCTGAAGGCGAAGTGCTGCAATTAATGAACTGTAATGACCCAGATACTACTGAAGCCAGTTATATGCAGGTTATTTACTCTAAAACCGCTAAGTTATTTGAAGCTGCAACCGGGCTAGCTGCCATTATAACTGAGCAAGATGACAGTGTATTAAACGCACTCAATTTGTACGGTATGCATTTAGGCACTGCTTTTCAGTTGGTGGATGATGTTTTAGATTACAACGCCGATGCCGACCAACTGGGTAAAAACATTGGTGATGACTTAGCTGAAGGCAAACCTACATTACCACTAATTTATGCCATGAAACACGGTAGCGAGCATCAAACACAGTTAATAAGAGATGCAATAGAGCACTGTAATGGTATGGCGCATCTAGATGAGATACTCGCTGCACTTAAACATACCAATGCCCTTGAGTTCACTATGCAAAAAGCAGAGCAAGAAGCAGAGAAAGCGATTGCTTGTTTAGATTGCTTAGCTGAGTCGAATTACAAGCAAGCATTAATTAGCTTAGCTAGAATAGCGGTTGATCGCGACCACTAAGTTATACTGTGTAGATAATTCCGAGCAATAAAAAAGCCTGCAAATGCAGGCTTTTTTTATGGGTTAATTTTGGCTATTACGCCATAAAATCAACACCTTCTTTAATGTCTTTTTTCAGAGTTTCAAGCATGTCATTTTTTGCTTGCTCTTCAAATGCGCTTAGTGTGCCGTAAGAAAGAATTTCTTCTACGCCATTTTTACCTAAACGTACTGGATGTGCGAAGTACTCTGCATCACCATTTTCAACAGCAACGTATGCATAATCTACAACGTCTTCACCTTGTAAGCCTTTAACTAAAGACATACAAAAACGTGCAGCAGCAGCACCCATTGATAATGTTGCAGAACCACCGCCCGCTTTAGCATTAACTACTTCAGTACCCGCATTTTGGATACGTGGAGTCAGTGCAGCCACTTCTTCATCAGTGAAAGTAACACCTTCAACTTGAGAAAGTAACGGTAGAATAGTTGTACCTGAGTGACCACCAATTACTGGAACTTTAACGCTTGCTACGTCAACGCCTTTAAGCTCAGCAATGAACGCTTCTGAACGGATCACATCGAGTGTTGTAATACCAAATACACGCTTAGCATCGTAAGTTCCTGCTTTTTTAAATACTTCAGCAACAATTGGTACAGTACCGTTAACTGGGTTAGTAATAATACCCACAAGCGCTTTAGGACAGTTAGCAACAATGCCTTCTGCTAATGTTTTGATGATACCAGCGTTAACATTAAATAAATCAGCACGATCCATACCAGGCTTACGTGGCATACCCGCTGGAATAAGAACGATATCACAGCCTGTTAGTGCCTTATCTAAATCGTCTGCACCAAAACCTGCAACTTTAACATCTGTTGGGATGTGAGAAAGGTCAACAGCAACACCAGGAACTACTGGCGCAACATCATATAGTGATAATTCAGAGCCAGCTGGTAAGCCTGTTTTTAATAATAAAGACAACGCTTGACCGATACCGCCTGCAGCACCTAATACAGCAACTTTCATTGGAATTCTCCGTGATTTGAGGTAGGAAATATTTGTGGTTCATAAGATAAAGAAATTAACGACTAAAAACAAATTTATCCTGCTTATTTTAGCTATATTTTCGACCATAGTTGTAAACTTTGCTGTTTAAACGCAGCAAAATGGCAACTTAAGCAAACATCTGCTGCATAATTATGCATTTTTGTGTAGAATTTGCAGTATCTATTACATAACTAATTAGACACTATGCAACCACAAGATAAACAAGAAGCATTGGTTAAAGCCTTTAAAGCACTTTTAAAAGAAGAAAACTTTGGCTCACAAGGCGAAATAGTTGATGCGTTAAAAGAGCAAGGCTTTGATAATATTAGCCAGAGTAAAGTGTCGCGAATGTTAAGTAAGTTTGGCGCGGTACGCACCCGTAATGCAAAACAAGAAATGGTATACTGTTTACCCGCTGAAATGGGGGTACCAACCGCTAAGAGCCCGTTGCGCCAGCTCGTTATTGATATTATGCATAACGAAATGATGATTATTATTCGCACCAGCCCTGGAGCTGCTCAACTCATTGCGCGTTTACTTGACTCATTAGGCAAAGCTGATGGCGTATTAGGCACTATTGCCGGCGATGATACTATTTTTATAGCACCAGCTAAAATCTCAGAAATAGACCTCACACTAGAGCGTGTTCGTATTTTATTTGATACGGTTTAATCACTAACGCTGTAATAAAGACGGCTATGAATAATACATAGCCGTTTTGTAATTGTTATAACTGCTTTAAAAATCGTACTGAGGGGGCAAAAAATGCAGAGCCCATATCCGCCTGAGTAAAATCAAGCCAGTGATCATAATTCTCTCCCTGCCCTAGTCGGCTAGTTAGCACTTTTTCGAATGCATCCCCTTTAGCAGAGCACGTAATCACTAACATACCTTGCTCATACACATCGCCATAAGGCATGCTTTGGTTAAGTAACAGTGCCTGACCTTGGTCATCTTTTAATTCACTGCGGGTCGCATGGCTGCTCTCAAGTGCGGGGCTGAGTAAGGTATTATCAAGGCGTGTGCGACCCATTATTTGCTCTTGTTCATGTAATGACAAATGCTGCCACAAGCTCAAGTCATGTTTGAAGCGCTGCACATGAATGTAACTACCTTGGTCTTCAAAACTATCCGGTTTGTTTATTAATGCCGTTACACGCTTTTGACGGCCATGTGGGGTATCGCCCGCATAAATAAAGCCATTAAAATCACGGCCATCTAAAAAGCGAAAATTACGAATTTGCTCCACCAGCTCAACATCAGGGGTGAATAGTTTGAGTATTTGTAGTGCAAACAAATGATTCACGTCTTCTCTGTCTGAGCGGATTTGCACAAACAAATCACATGGCCTTGCACTCATAACAAAGTCGCTATGGGTAATATTAGGAAAGCTTTGCAGCTCACTTGGCATGAAGTCAGGTAAAATATGTGGCCAATATTGCGCACCAATTGCCACCATGCAAGAAAGCATAGATTCAGAAAACTGATCACTAAACTCATCTTCAATATCGCTCACTTTTTTAAGCTTAGCGCGAAGTGATTCGTCGTGACCGTCAAGTACATTAAAAAATAAGTGCAAACCGTGTAAGTTTGCTTCAGCACAAATCCCTGATTGCGCTTGCACCATTGTTATTCCTTACTTTTTAGAGCAAAACACAGTGATTAATTACGATTCAAAAAAATTCACAGTGTGCGGTTTTATTTTTATTATAACCTGTTCATTAATTTCAAATGACTGGCCATACTGAGCTGCAACTTCTATTTCTTGTTCAGCAATAACCACAGTGTATACATAGGCAGAGCCGATGAAACGACTACTTAGTATTGTAACGCACTCACACTGCAGCAGCTCGTTATTGTTATTAGTGGCAAGCTCAAGCTGGTGTGGACGCACATAAATAACCCCCTTTTCAGCCACTGCGTGTTGCTGTGGCAGTATTGACTTAACCACACCAAACTGCGTTTCATATTCAGTGGCTGTTAATGCAGTTGCGCTTAAGTATATGCCCTGACCCAGAAATTCTGCAACCTCCTTTGAACTTGGTTTAGCAAAAAGCTGTTCTGGGGTGCCTTGCTGCGCAATTTTACCTTGGTGCATAACCGCAAGTGTATCTGAAAATGCAAACGCCTCTTCTTTTGAGTGAGTAACAAATACTGCCGACACTTGTTGAGCTTTAATAATACGTCTTATATCAGCGATTAACTCAAATCGGACTTGGGTATCAATATTAGAAAACGGCTCATCTAACAATAGTAAGCTGGGTTTATAAGCTAATGCACGCGCAATCGCTACCCGCTGCTGTTGACCACCTGAGAGTTGATGTGGATATCTATCTGCGCAGCCAACCAAGTGCACAAGTTTTAACATTTCATCCACGCGAGCCTGTTTATCCGTTTTGCTCATACCGCTTAGACCAAAGCCAATATTATTCGCCACCGTTAAATGTGGGAACAATGCGTAGTCTTGAAACATCATGCCAATATTACGATGCTCTGGTGACACAAACGTATTGGCGTCACTGACTAACTTACCATCAATAAATACCTGTCCTTGTTTGGCTTCAATTAACCCTGCAATGGCTTTAAGCGTGGTGGTTTTGCCGCAGCCACTGGCACCGAGTAAACACACTATTTCGTCTTTACCTAAGGTTAAGTCTAAATCATCTACAACCTTAGTCCCGTTATATGCATAGCTCACACCTTGTAAAATCAAACTACTCATTTAACTACGTTGCTCCATTGAACGATTAATAAAATATAACGGAATAAAACCTACCACCACTATAAATAAAGCTGATATGGAGGCCAGCTCTAATTGTTCATCGCTAACATATTGAAACACGTGCGTAGCTAAACTTTCAAAATCAAAAGGCCTTAGCAGTAAGGCTGCGGGCAGCTCTTTCATACACTCAATAAATACCAATAAACCAGCGGTTAATAAGCCTCGGCGTAATAAAGGCAAATGCACTAAGCGTAATGTGTGGCCTTGGCTTTTCCCCATTGACTGACTTGCCATATCAAGCGAGGGGCTAATGCGTGAAAAGCTCGACTCTATAGCACCATGAGCCACGGCGTAAAACCGCACTATATAAGCAAAAATAATAGTGAGTAAGCTGCCAGTCAGTAATAGACCAATATCTAAATCATAAGGAGTCAGAATGCGGTTAATAGTATTTTCTAATAGGGTGAGTGGCAACAATACAGCAATCGCTAATACTGTCCCAGGGAGTGCATACCCGGTACTTGCTAAGCGCCCAGGTATAAGTGGGTTTGCTTGTTTTGCAATGCGCTGATAAAACACCACTAAAACACTCAAAACAATAGTCACTACACTCACTACTGCGGCCACTTTCAAACTTTGCCATGCATAGCTAAAAAATTCACTACTCCACGCTTGATCAAAATACGTGATTGCATACTTGAGCAAAACAACCATGGGAATAATAAATGAGATTATTAAAATAAGGCTACAAAACCCCGTTGCTAACCATGCAGACTTACCTTTAAGAATATAAAGTGCCTCACTGTTCACACTCGATTGACGTTCAAATACAGCTTGGTTACGACGGCTAAAACGCTCGGTGATCAATGCTAAGAATAGCAGTAACAACATCACCCCTGAAATTTTTGCTGCCGCAGTTAATGAGTAATAACCAAACCAAGTATCGTATACTGCGGTGGTTAATGTACTGACTGCAAAGTAGCTAACGGTAGCAAAATCAGCCATGGTTTCCATGCTGATCAAAGCCAGCGCAGCAACAATAGCACCACGAGAAAGCACCAAGCTTACTTTAAAAAAGCTTTTCCATGCACTTAATCCCATTAATTGGCTTGCTTGAACTAATTTAAAGGATTGTTCACGTAGTGCGGTTTTAAAAATTAAATATAAATACGGGTAGAGTACCAGCGCAATCATGATGATAGCCCCTGGCAAAGTGCGTATATCAAAAAACCAGTAATCATTGGGTGATTGCCAACCAAACCATTCTCTTAGTGTTATTTGTATCGGCCCCGCGTAGTCGAGTAAATCCGTGTACACATAAGCAATAATATAGGTAGGCATGGCAAGCGGCAGCATCAGTGCCCATTCAAACTGTTGTTTGCCAGGAAAACGGCAATAAGCGGTGAGCCAACCCAGTGGCAACGCAATCAGACAGCTAAGTAACCCTACACCTAAAACCAGCAATACGGTATTACTTATATAGTCCCACAGCACGGTATTCCACAGGTGAGTAAATACCTCTGAGTCGCCTTGTAAAGATTCTACTAGCAGAAAAAACAACGGGGTCGACAGTAATAACCCTGTCGACCACGCAATAAGCTGCCACTTCGACAGCTGAAATTTATAAGTCATTAAAGATCGAACTTCACCTCATCAATTAGCTTAAGGGCTAACGGACGATATTTGCTAATTTCATCAAGCGGTAAGCTGTCTTCCTTAAAGCTTCCCCATGATGCAACCAAACTTGAAAGCTTAACACCTGGCTTGACCGGGTACTCCATATTGAGCGAGGCATACATATTTTGCGCCTTATTGTCGGTCATATACTCTATAAGTTTCAAGGCATTTTCAGGGTTTTTAGCATACTTAGTAATTACCGCACCCGATACGTTAATATGCGAACCACGGTTAGTTTGGTTTGGAAAATTAATATTAACCGCATCTGCCCACGGTTTTTGCGCTTCATCTTGCAACATTTTACCTAAGTAGTAACTGTTACCTAAAGCTAAATTACATAAACCTTCTTTAACGGCTTTCACTTGCGCACGGTCATTTCCCTGCGGCTTACGCGCTAAATTCGCTTTTACACCCTCAAGCCATGTTTTAGTCTGTACTTCACCATGATGAGCAATCATAGAAGCCACTAACCCTAAATTATAAGGGTGTTTACCAGAGCGAGTACAAATTTGACCTTTATATTCAGGTTCGGCTAAATCTTCATAACTCAGCTCAGGTAATGGACCTAAACGCTCTTTTGAAGAGTAAACATTTCGCACTCGCTTAGTGAGCGCCACCCACTGACCATCGCCATCACGAAATGCAGCCGGCACATTATTATTAACCTGCTCACTATCAATTGTTTGCGTTAGCTTTAGCTCTTCTAACTGAATTAACGCACTAAAGTTAGAGGTTAATACTAAATCTGCTTTGCTGTGCTTGCCTTCACGCTTAACACGTTCTATTAAGCCTTTTTTAGCAAACACAACATTAGTTTTAATGCCTGTTTGCTGTGTAAAATCATCTAAAATAGGTTTAATTAAAAAAGGTTGTCTAAATGAGTAAATATTCACAACATCGGTTGCAACAGCAGGTGCTGAGACAATTAGTCCAACGACAAGCGCTAGTGTTTTTTTCATATTTTCTTACCTGACTAATAATTATTATCATTAATTTTACCGCGATGAACTAAAAAGTGCACACTTTATATAATTACTTAGTGATAAATACGCCCAAAAAAGAAAACCCTTGTAAGATATCTCTTACGCTTATGGCAGTAAATGAGTAAAAACACTCTGCATAACACTCCACAAACATAGCAAGCCATTGTATTTTAAGTGATTTATAAATATTTCATTTGTAAGAACATAAACCATAAGCGGTTTTATCCTACATTTACTGCAAATCACTCTCTATAATTAACCCATAAATAAGCAACGACGCTTACCGAGTAAATGGAAACGGATTAACTACTCGAATACCAAGGTTTGGTTTTTAGGATAACAGGGATTTAAGGACAGGCTCAGGATGAGTATCGCAATGGATTGTTGCACAAGGGATAGCATCAGGATGATGCATAATGGATAACAACATCGGAATAGTTGTTTATAAAGGATAGGGAACAAGAAGGACAGGCCCTTAGGGCAACACAACGGAATGGTAACAAAGGGAATGCACTCGGATGTGCAATAAGGATTGGTAATAGATTTTACCTTACAGGATGTTTTAGGGATTTATGGAGACAGGCCCGGATAGCCTATATTACATAGAACTAGAAAGTAATATTGTAATAACACGGATCGTAAAAATTGGAGTTGATTAGGTTCAATTGCAGGATGCAACAAAGTTAGAAGATTCCGCAAGCGCGACTAGAGATGGTTCGCGCTTTTCTTTTGCCTGAAAGTCAGCGGTCAGCCAAATTATATATGTTTAGGCTATACTCAAGCGTAAAATTCAGCTTTTTTGTATTAATACCCTGCACTTTATTCCGGCCTGCCTTTGTTACGCTTACCAAGTAAATAAGCGTCGCGAAACTTAATAAAATGCTGTTCTAATTTAGTGCTCGCATCAACTTCACCAGCCAATGCTAATACCATAATAGCCACTTCTGCCGTACCTAACTGATGAGCATGAGGCGCTACACGTAATCGGTAATCAGAGAGTTTTTCTGCGGTAATAGAAAGCACAGGTAAGTTATCTAAATAAGGACTCTTACGAATCATTTTTTTAGCTTCTCGCCATGTACCATCTAAAAATATAAACAATGGCTGTTTACCTGCATGCGTTTCAACCTGGGTTACCACCCTATCAGTTTCAACATCTTCAGCCGGAAAAATCACAAAAGGCTGATATTTATCATTATTCAACAATGCTAATAAAGCAGGATCTGGGGAGGTTCTATCCCAACGAAACGCATGATTATCAGGCACTATTTCCGCAATTAAACGCCCTGTATTAGACGGTTTAAAACTTTCATTGTGATACATAAGTAAGCATACTGCAGCGCTACAGCTTGCGTACTCAGCGCCCTCACAAATACAGTAATGCTTGGCAATTAAGCATTGATCACAACGATCCATTTTTCCACCACGGGCATTAAACTCACGTCGAGATTCACTTATTTGCTGAGCTCGTAATGCTAAAACTGAATTTTTTAAACTCTGGGTCACTGTGGTTAATTACCTATAAATTGATGGCTGCGCATTGTAGCTAAAATAAAAGGAAATAGATATCTGCGGGCTGCGGGCTGCGGGCTGCGGGCTGCGGGCTGCGGGCTGCGGGCTGCGGGCTGCGGGCGCTAGTAAAATAAAACACCGAGCTTTTTGCAAGCATAACTTTTATATTGCAGGCGTGAATTTATCTCACGCAGGTTTAATTTAGGGTTTTAAGCCCGTTGCCCGACACTCGCAGCTCGACATGCTTTAGTCTTTGTTTTTGCACCATAGAGACGCTGCGCTACACAGAACAATTTTTTGCTAAACGCTGAGGCTATAAAAACAAAAAACCCAAGCCGAGGCTTGGGTTTTTTATCGCGATTAACTAAAAGAAATTACTTCTTCTTTTTAACTGCTTTTTTGTTTGGTAAATCAGTGATTGAACCTTCAAAAATTTCAGCAGCAAGGCCGATTGATTCGTTCAATGTTGGGTGAGCATGAATTGTTAGCGCTAGGTCTTCACCATCTGCACCCATTTCAATACCTAGACCGATTTCGCCCAGCATTTCGCCTGCGTTAATACCAATCATAGCACCACCGATAATACGGCCGCTTTCTTTATCAAAAATAAGCTTAGTAGAACCTTCGGTACGTGAAGAAGCAATAGCACGACCCGATGCAGCCCAAGGGAATACAGCTGTTTCAATGCTTAAACCTTGCTCTTTCGCTTCTTTTTCAGTTACACCCGCCCATGCAATTTCAGGGTCAGTATAAGCAATTGAAGGAATACACTTAGGATCAAAGTAATGTTTTTGACCAGAGATAACTTCTGCTGCAACATGGCCTTCATGAACCGCTTTATGCGCAAGCATAGGTTGACCCACTAAGTCACCAATCGCAAAAATATGTTCTACGTTAGTACGTAATTGCTTATCAACGTTAATAAAACCACGCTCATCAACATTCACACCCGCTTTATCAGCGTCTAACATGTTACCATTTGGTGTACGACCTACAGCAACAAGTACTTTGTCGTAACGTACTGGCTCTGCCGGTGCATTTTTGCCTTCAAACGTAACATATAAACCGTCGTCTTTTGCTTCAACGCCAGTTACTTTAGTTGAAAGCATTACATTAAACTTGTCTTTAACATGCTTTTGGTAAATTTTAATGATGTCTTTATCAGCAGCAGGAACAAGTTGGTCTGCAAATTCTACAACATCAATTGCAGAACCTAGTGCACGGTAAACCGTACCCATTTCAAGACCGATAATACCACCACCTAAAACAAGTAGCTTTTCAGGAACATCTTTAAGCTCTAGCGCGCCCGTTGAATCAATAACGCGATCATCCTCAGGGATGAAAGGTAAGTTTACAGGTTTAGAACCCGCAGCAATAATTGCGTTATCAAAGGTAATGGTTGTTTTACCGTCAGCGCCTTCAACATCTAAAGTGTTGCTACCAGTAAATTTACCGTAACCAGATACAACTTTTACTTTACGCATTTTAGCCATGCCGTCTAAGCCACCTGTAAGCTGGCCAACAACAGAATCTTTCCAAGAACGAACTTCATCTAAGTCAATTTTTGGTGCGCCAAAAGTAACGCCGTGAGATGACATTTCTGCAGCATCATCAATCACTTTAGCTACGTGTAAAAGTGCTTTAGAAGGAATACAACCAACATTAAGACATACACCGCCTAATGTCTCGCGAGATTCTACTAATGTAACTTCTAAGCCCAAGTCAGCAGCGCGAAAAGCCGCAGAGTAACCACCAGGACCACCGCCTAGTACAACAACTTGAGTTTTTAATTCGTTGCTCATGCTATTACCTTTATTGTTTGAACGGGACACAGCCCCAAAATTTAACTGCCATGTTTCTGCAAGGCAGAAAAGGGCATTTGTGCAAATATTGTATCATTGCAAATGATAAAAATCCCAGCTAAAAACAACTGGCTGGGATTTGATTTTACTCACTCTGTAGTGATCACATCACTAACTGGCGTATATCACTCATGTAACTTGCAAGAGTAACAGTAAAGCGTGCAGCAAGTGCACCGTCAATCACTCTATGGTCGTAAGACATTGAAAGTGGAACCATTAGCTTAGGCTCAAACTCTTTACCATTCCACTTAGGCTTCATTTCAGATTTAGACACACCTAAAATTGCCACTTCAGGCGCATTCACAATCGGCGTAAATGCCGTACCGCCAATGCCACCTAGGCTTGAAATAGTAAAACAACCACCTTGCATATCTGATGAACTTAACTTGCCATCACGCGCTTTAACAGATACTTCCATTAGTTCACGAGATAGTTCAATAATGCCTTTTTTATCAACATCTTTAAACACTGGTACAACTAAGCCATTTGGCGTATCAACCGCTACACCAATATTAATGTACTTTTTAAGGATTAAGCTTTCGCCATCCTCTGAAAGCGATGAGTTAAATGTCGGGAACTCAGCAAGCGCTTTAGCTGCTGCTTTCATTACAAACACGAGTGGCGTAATTTTAACACCCAGCTTTTTCTTCTCGTTAAGGGCATTTTGCTCTTTACGGAACTGCTCAAGGCTCGTGATATCCGCTTCATCAAACTGGGTAACATGTGGGATTTGCACCCAGTTACGATGTAAGTTTTTACCTGACAGCTTTTGGATACGAGAGAGTTTTTTCTCTTCTATTTCACCAAACTTAGCAAAATCAACTTTTGGCCATGGAATTAAACCAAGCTCACCGCCACCCGCATTGCCTTTAGCTGCTGGTACTTGACCAGACTCAACTTGCTTAACCAGTTGCTTAACATAGTTTTGCACGTCTTCTTTAACAACACGGTTTTTACGGCCCGTGCCTTTAACGTTGGCAAGGTTAATACCAAACTCACGTGCTAAACGGCGAACCACTGGCGATGCATGTGCATAAGCGCTATTGTTTTCAAAGCTTTCAGGGCTTGCTTTAGCAGATGATGCTGCTGGTTTTGACTCAGCCTGAGCTGCCGGCTTAGATTCTGTTTTAGGCGCTGGTGCTGATTTTTCTGCAGGTGCTGCAGCTGGTGCACTACCCGCCACTTCAAATACAAAAATCAATGAGCCAGTTTTAACTTTATCGCCAGTCGCTACTTTAATCTCTTTAACAGTACCTGCAAACGGCGCCGGTACTTCCATAGCTGCTTTGTCGCCTTCAACGTTTAAGATAGATTGCTCTTCTTCTACGCTATCGCCAACCGCAACCATCACTTCTGTTACTTCAACTTCGTCATCACCAATATCAGGCACGCTAACTTCTTTAGTGCTTGATGCCGATGTTTGTTCAGCAGGCTTCTCTTGTGCTTTTGAATCAGCTGCTGGGGCACTTTGGTTATCACCACCTGACACTTCAAAAACAAATACTAATGAACCCGTTTTCACTTTGTCACCAGTATTTACTTTAATTTCTTTTACTGTACCGGCAAAGGGTGCTGGTACTTCCATTGCCGCTTTGTCGCCTTCAACGTTTAAGATAGATTGCTCTTCTTCTACGCTATCACCAACTGCAACCATAATTTCAGTTACTTCAACTTCGTCATCACCAATATCTGGCACAGTGACTTCTTTAGTTGATGAAGCCGATGACGCAGCAGGTGCTACTTCATCGGTTTTTTCAGCTTCTTTAGAGTCAGCAGCAGAGTCTTGCGCTTCACCTTCAAAGATGAACACTAAAGTGCCTGTGGTAACAGTGTCACCCACATTTACTTTAATTTCTTTTACCGTACCGGCTTGTTCAGCAGGTACTTCCATCGCAGCTTTATCACCTTCAACACTTAATAGTGATTGGTCAACTTCAACTTTATCGCCAACGCTCACTAGTATTTCGGTTACTTCTACTTCATCGCCACCGATATCAGGTACTTTAATTTCAATACTCATTGCAAACCTCTTATGCGTACAGTGGATTTAGTTTGTTAGTGTCGATGTTGAATTTTTTAATTGCTTCAACAACCACTGACTTTTCAACTTCACCACGTTTAGCAAGTTCAGATAATGTCGCAACTACCACGTAGCTTGCGTTAACTTCAAAGTGACGACGTAGGTTTTCACGGCTGTCTGAACGACCGTAACCATCTGTACCCAATACTTTGTAGTTATTGCTTGGAATAAATGAACGCGCTTGTTCTGCGTAGTTTTTCATGTAATCCGTTGCAGCAACAGTTACTGAATCGTTTAATACGCTAGTGATGTATGGCGTTTTTTGCTCGCTTTCTGGGTTAAGCATGTTGAAACGTTCAACATCTTGTCCATCACGGGTAAGTTCATTGAATGAAGTTACTGAGTAAACATCAGACGCAATACCAAACTCTTCGCTTAAAATTGCCGCAGCTTTACGCACTTCAGTCATGATAGTACCTGAGCTTAATAGCTGTACGTTGGCTTTTTTACCTTCGTAGCTTTCTAGCTTGTAGATACCTTTACGAATACCTTCTTCAGCGCCTTCTGGCATTGCTGGCTGATGGTAGTTTTCGTTCATTAGCGTTAGGTAGTAGTAAATGTTTTCTTGCTCTTCACCGTACATACGACGAATACCGTCTTGCACGATTACCGCTACTTCAAATGCATAAGTAGGATCGTAAGAAATACAGTTAGGTACCGTGTTTGCAAGAATGTGGCTGTGGCCATCTTCGTGCTGTAAGCCTTCGCCATTTAACGTTGTACGACCCGCTGTAGCACCTAATAAGAAACCACGTGCCTGTTGATCCCCTGCCATCCATGCCATGTCGCCAACACGTTGGAAACCAAACATAGAATAGTAAATGTAGAATGGGATCATCGGTAAGTCGTTGGTGCTGTAAGATGTTGCAGCAGCAACCCATGATGACATTGCACCTAGCTCGTTAATCCCTTCTTGTAGAACTTGTCCTGAAGTTGCTTCTTTGTAGTAAGAAACAATATCACGGTCTTGAGGGGTGTAATTTTGGCCATGTGGGTTGTAAATACCGATTTGACGGAATAAACCTTCCATACCAAAAGTACGTGCTTCATCGGCAATAATTGGCACAATATTTTTACCAATACCTTTATCTTTTAATAAGATATTAAGTGCACGTACAAAGCCCATAGTGGTTGAAATATCACGTTTTTGCTCTTCAAGTAATGGCTTGAACGCATCTACTTCTGGTAACTGTAACTTTTCAGAGAACTTAGCAATACGTGTTGGCGTGTAACCTTGAAGCGCCTCACGACGTGCATGAAGGTACTTGTACTCTGGAGAATCTTTTTCAAGCTCTAAGTATGGCAGCTCTTTTAATTGCTCTTCAGATACTAAATCATCTAAGCCTAAACGAGAGCGTAAGTGAGCCACATGCGACATGTCCATTTTCTTAACTTGGTGCGCAATGTTTTTACCTTCAGCTGCTTCACCCATGCCGTAACCTTTTACTGTTTTAGCAAGGATTACTGTTGGACGACCTTTCGTCTCTTCTGCTTTTTTAAATGCAGCAAACAGTTTTGAAGGCTCATGACCACCGCGCTTAAGGGCGAAAATTTCTTCATCTGTCATATCAGCAACAAGTGCTGCTGTTTCTGGGTAACGACCAAAGAAATGTTCACGTACGTACGCGCCATCTTTTGCTTTATATGTTTGGTAATCACCATCAACAGTTTCGTTCATTAACTGTAGTAATTTACCTGTGGTGTCTTTAGCAAGCAGAATATCCCAACCGCTGCCCCAAACAAGTTTAATAACATTCCAGCCAGCGCCTTTAAATAGGCCTTCTAGCTCTTGAATGATTTTACCGTTACCCATTACAGGGCCATCTAAGCGCTGTAGGTTACAGTTAATCAAGTAACATAGGTTATCTAGCTTTTCACGGGCAGCAAAAGAAATAGCACCACGTGATTCTGGCTCATCCATTTCACCATCACCTAAAAACGCATATACACGTTGGTTTTTAGTGTCTTTTAAGCCACGGCCATCTAAGTATTTTAAGAAGCGCGCTTGGTAAATTGAAGAAATTGGACCTAAACCCATAGATACCGTTGGGAACTGCCAAAACTCAGGCATTAATTTAGGATGAGGGTAAGAAGGTAGGCCTTTACCATCTACTTCCTGACGGAAATTATCAAGCTGTTCAGCACTTAAACGCCCTTCAACAAATGCACGCGCATAAATACCCGGAGAAATATGACCTTGGTAATAAACTAAATCGCCACCATCAACATCATTTGGCGCTTTAAAGAAATGGTTAAAACACACTTCGTAAAATGCAGCAGACGATTGGTAAGACGCCATATGGCCGCCTAAGTCGAGATCTTTTTTCGATGCACGCAATACAATCATAATCGCGTTCCAGCGAATAATTGAACGAATACGGCGCTCAAGATTTACATCACCAGGGTAGGCAGGTTCTTGATCAACCGGAATCGTATTAACGTAGTTTGTGTTAATGCCTGTTGGCATATCAACACCGTCTAAACGGGCTTGTTCTAACACTTGCTCAAGTAAAAACTGAGCTCGTTCAACACCTTCTTCGCGCACAACCGATTCAAGAGCTTGTAACCACTCTTGTGTTTCTAGCGCGTCTACGTCAATTTTATTGACTTCAGACATATGGAGGTTTCCTTATGTTTAAAATACTAATTTTATGTATTGAATACTTCACTGTTAACTCAAGTTAGCAGTAAATGTACTTGCTTAATTTTGTTTGGTGCGTCTTAAACTACGTTCAATTCGCGAATGCTCTTTACCCGCTTCAAGCAATGCTTCTTCAATATAGGCTAAATGCGCATTACTCGCTAAGCGAGCTTGTTCAGGATTACCGTCAATCACTGCATCCATTAATAAACGCCTGTGCTCAGCTAATTGGCTGCTTATATCTGACTTTTTAAGTAACACCGTTAAATTTTGTAAAACATTCTGCTCAAGTAAGCTTTGCATCCCTCTTACTAAGTGCAGTAACACTACGTTATGAGACGCCTCAGCGATGCAAAAATGAAAGTCATTAATCGCTTTGGCTTTTTGCTTTAATTCATCTTTAGCTAATGCAATCTGCTCAAAGCTCTGTTTTACTTTTGCAAAATCGTTGCTTGTTCCGCGAAGTGCTGCGTAATAAGCCGCAATTCCCTCTAGCGCATGACGAAATTCTAATAAATCAAATTGCGATTCGGGGTGTTTACTGATCAAATCAAACAACGGATCAGTCAGCCCCTCTTCCAATTGATTTTTTACATACGTTCCACCACCTTGACGACGGGTTACGAGCCCTTTTGCCTCAAGCTTTTGAATGGCTTCACGCAACGACGGACGCGACACTTCAAATTGCTTAGCGAGTTCACGCTCCGGTGGTAACTTTTCTCCTGGTGCTAACGACCCCTCAAGAATCATGTTCTCAAGTTGTTGTAAAATAACATCAGATAATTTTGCCGCTTTAATTTTTAAAGACATCAATCAACGTCCGCGTTGTATAAGTGCTAGCAGCCCATTAAATAAGGCTTTTAACTGAATGACCTGACCAAAAGGTAAATTGGTCATACCAAATTTTGCCATACGTTATCAAAAACCGTAATTACTGTCAATTTACAGCAGTTTTAAAGCCCTAAGGCCAGCGTAACGTAATTTAAACAAAGTTCAAATAATACACAGATTACAGAGGATAAAGAAAGGTTAATAATATGAAAAACAAATGGTCAGACCAGCTGGGGTTCGGGGCTGTCTCTTATACACATCTCCGAGCCCGGTTCGGGGTTCGGGGTTCGGGTTCGGGGTTCGGCCGCCGAACAAGTTGAAAAGCGTTATTACGGCTGCACCTTTGAAGCCACCTGCATGATCAAACTGGTCAAGCGTAATGTACTTTTTTACTTTATTGTAATCGAGAGTTTACCTCCCGCATATTTAGGGTCTAGGTTAAAGATCAAAGGTTTTAAGCTCGTTCCCGTTGCTCGCAGCCCGCCCACACTAAGCTAAACACGGTGTTTAGTTTCTACCTAAAACCTAACACCAAATATATTTATTTCTGAACCACAGAGGGAACAACCATTGATTGTCACTTCTTCTGTGTACTCAGCATTCTCTGTGGTAAATAAATTACTTAAAAACTATTCACAAAGAGAAGATAATGGGTGTAAATGAGAGGCCCAAAGTGAAGTAACCCCTAGTGCCTAGAACCTAAATCCAGAGATCTAATATTTATTTTTTGAACCACAGAGGACACAGAGGCGCTTCACGCTCCACAGAGGGAACAACCATTGATTGTCACTTCCTCTGTGTACTCAGCATTCTCTGCGGTAAGTAAATTACTTAAACACTATTACACAAAGAGAGGGTAAAGAAGTTTTAAGCCCGTTGCTCATTGCCCGCAACTCGTAGCCCTCCAACACCAAGCTAAACACAGTGCTTAGCTTAATTTCTACCTAACACCTATGACCTAACCCCTAGTCTTTAACTTAAACCACCAAATAAAGTCATTAAGGCAATTAACACTAAGTAAAAAAGTACATTACGCTTGACCAGTTTGATCATGCAGGTGGCTTCAAAGGTGCAGCCGTAATAACGCTTTTCAACTTGTTCGGCGGCCAATGCCGTATAAGTAACCACCTTGCGATTTGGGCTTGAAAAGTCAAATACGAAGCGCAGCCAGCAACTAGTGCCTTTGTTAAAGTTACCAATCACTAAATAACCAAAACTGGTAATACGCGCTGGGAGCCAATCTAACCAAAACAGCAAGCGGTGAATGAGCTTAAAATGCTTGGCAATGACTTCATCACGGTTACCACTCACTAAGTCAGCAAAGGTTCGTACTAATGCATAAAAAACAGCACCGGCAACACCCAATATCACAAACCAAAATATAACCGCACAATAAAACCGGAAATTAACCCACGCTAATGTTTGACCTAAGGTTTCACCACCTTGCTGCTCCTCTGTGCGCTTTTGCCCCAATTGCAAAGCATATAAAGTGGCGGCAGTTTGGTCACCTCGAGTTAATGCATTGAGGTACGACTTATATAAGGCACGCTGTTTAGCACAACCGAAGCACACCAATAACACCGCTACATTAAAAACCAGCTGCCACAATGCAAAATCAGATAAAAAAAACAAACAAGCAACCGCAATCACCGGCAGCAATAACCAAATTAAAAACCCAGAAGCCGTGCCAAATAAACCTTTATTCGTTAATAAATTAACACTGCGATTTAAGTAGCTGTTGGCATAATGGCTTATTTGCCAATGCGCAGAGCGAGCCCCTAAACGCTCAAGTATCAGTGCTATTATTATTGAAACCAAAATCATGTAGTTACTCGCTTAATTTAGGGTCTGTTGACCTTTGCGGATTATAATTTGTTCAAACTAGGGGCGATTTAATCGCGGCGCGAGGTTTGTAACCTAGTGGGCTAAGTCAAAACCGAGCAACAAAGAGTAAATCCTCCCTAGGCAGAACCCGAAGGGCAGCGCCTGTTTGGCATTGATGCTACGTTATCGCCTATTTATGGGGAATAACCACACCACATAGGCGCTGCCTTGCCTAAATACCAAACAGACTGCTGCAAATTTAACCTTGAAAGGTCAACAGACCCTAGTTATTTAATTAGGTTAAAAAACTTACGCCAGTTAAAACTCGCTCCGGGGTCAGTTTTTCGCCCAGGGGCAATATCGCAATGCCCCACTATATTACTGGCTGTTATTTTTGGGTAGCGCTGCATAATAGCCTGCGCCAATGCAGCTAAACTTTGATATTGACCATCGGTATAGTTAGTTGTATCTGTGCCCTCAAGCTCTATACCTATACTAAAATCATTACAATTTTGTTGCCCAGCAAAGCAGGAACGCCCCGCGTGCCATGCACGTTTTTCAAAAGGCACATATTGTATAACTTCGCCACAGCGCTTAATAAAACAATGCGCTGATACCCTAAGTCCTGCTAAATCACTGAAGCTAGAATGTGCATTGCAATCAATATTCCCCATAAATAAATCATCAACGTAGGGGGTGTTAAACTCCCCTGCTGGTAATGAAATATTATGAATAACCAGCAGCGAAATATCGCTGTGAGCAGGTCGCTCGTCAAAGTGGCTACACGCACGCTGGGTAATATTATTTATAACGCCTAAAGAATCTATTTTCATACTATTTGATTTAAACTTATATGCCCGATGTCAAATGCTCTTTGAGTAAAATGGTAGGGATTGGTGTCAAGTCCATTGCCCGTTGCCCGTTGCCCGTTGCCCGTTGCCGAAAAATTTAAAACACTATTGTAAATATATTCAACACAGTGTTTGCTCAAAATAGCAGCTTGAGATAGATTTATTATCTAGAGCTCAGGTTAATCAACCAAAATTGATGTATATCAAGATGCTAATAGATTTAACCACATAAAGATAGCGTAATACCAAACCATAAAATATGATTAGCGCGTTAATTTTTAGTTTAGTTGTTAGCGGCTTCTATTTAGTAATTAAACAGAGTAAAATTTAGTTAATTAATTATCTACTATGAGCTTTTTCATGTCTATTTCGCATACCCTAATTAGCCAACTTGTTACCTTAGCCCTGGATGAAGACCTAAATAACCAAAGCGCAGAACAAGGCGACATTACCGCACAGCTTATTCCTCAAGCAGAGCAAGCCAATGCGAAAGTGATCACCCGTGAAGACTGTGTTTTTTGTGGTAAAGACCTTATTATTGAAGTATTTAAACAAGTCGACCCAAGTGTAGTTGTAAATATATGCGTGAACGACGGCGACTTAGTTAGTGCCAATAGCACCCTATTTACTGCATCAGGCTCTGCACGCGCTATTTTAACGGCTGAGCGAACTGCACTTAATTTTGTACAAACGCTTTCAGGCACAGCCACCACCACAGCACATTATGTAAAAGAGCTCAGTGGCACTAGCACGCAACTACTCGATACCCGTAAAACCATTCCGGGGCTAAGAGCATTGCAAAAATATGCAGTTAAGTGTGGCGGCGGTGCAAACCACCGAATTGGATTGTTTGATGCGTTTTTAATTAAAGAAAACCACATAGCAGCCTGCGGAGGAATTAATAACGCAGTAGCTCAAGCTAAGCTAAATCATGCCGATAAACTTATAGAGGTTGAGGTTGAATCGTTTGATGAGCTAGAGCAAGCCATTGACGCAGGCGCCGACATTATAATGCTAGATAATTTTAATCCTGAGCAAATACGCCAAGCGGTTACCATTACAAATAAGCGCGCTAAATTAGAAGTATCAGGCAATATGACCTTGGAAACGCTCAAAGCCTACTCACAAGCTGGGGTCGACTTTATCTCAAGTGGAGCGCTTACAAAAAATTTACAATCAATCGATTTATCGATGCGATTTGAATAAATAATGTAAAAACTATTTATAGTTTCTTGCGCTAATTGATTGACAGCTTTTAAAAAAGAGCATTAAATAATCCTAAAGGACTATTTGTAACAAGTTATTAAATAAAGGCGTTTTTTATAAAGTTTTTAAATACAAAAGCGCAATAAACAGTGTTAGACTCATTCATATTGACTAGTTTTAAATACTTAATTAGTTAAAAAGAATGGAGAAGCATTTGTAAGGGACAGAATAAAAATAAACGACAAGGTTTATTTTTATAATTAACTTGTAACTTAAGCGGGTTATAACTAACTTTTAATGGTTAGGTTTATACTCAAATAAGGGACGAGAAACGAATAACCGCCATGCTGTGCATTACTTTTGGGTCATTGCTTTAAGGTAATAATTTTAAAATAGTGATTACCAATGGTGCTAAAATGCCACTTGGCAAAAATGATTTTATTTTTTGTAGTAACAGGTTAAGTAAACAACATAAGTTATATTTATAATTTATACCCGTTTGGCTTACCGCAACATTATCCTTTAGGAGAGGAAACATGCAAACAATGACACAACAAAACCAAAAGGGTTTCACCCTAATTGAATTAATGATTGTAGTAGCAATCATCGGTATTTTAGCAGCAGTTGCACTACCTGCTTATCAAGACTATACCATCAGAGCACGTGTAACTGATGGATTGTCATTGGCTTCAGCAGCTAAGACAGCTGTTGCTGAAAATTCTATGAATGGAAATGCATTAGATCAAGGTTGGACAGCACCAACAGCAACAGATAATGTTACAAGCGTAGCAATCGCAGGCGCAACAGGTTATGTAACAATAACATACACAGCTAGAGCAGGCGGCGGTACAATTATATTGAGACCGCAAGCTGGTGGTGCAGATTTAACAAGTGGAACTGTTCCTGCAAACTCTTTAAGTTGGGACTGTACTACAGGTACTTTAGCTGCGGCCTATAGACCATCAAGCTGTAGATAGCATCATTTCAAGGCTGAATACCTAGTACTCAGCCTTAATTAAAATAATACAAGTAAATTAAAATATGAAAAAAGAGCCAAACCAAAAAGATACTTTTCAATGGATCGGGGTTAGTGCTCGAGGAAAAAAGCTTGAGGGAGAACTAATTGGTTCTAGTATTGCTTTGGTCAAAGCCCAGTTACGCAAACAAGGCATTACCCCCTCAAAAGTAAAACGCAAAGCCAAACCCTTGTTTGGTTTGCAAAGTGTGCAAAAAATCACCCCAAAAGACATTGCTTTAGTTACTCGGCAAATAGCTACCATGCTGATGGCGGGTGTACCACTGATTCAATCAATTGAGATGATAGGCTCAGGTTCTACCAATAAAAGCGTGAGTAAACTCATGGAAACAATTGGTGATGAGGTTAAAGCAGGGCAACCATTATCAATGGCACTCAGAAAGCATCCCCGTTATTTTGATGATTTATATTGCGATTTAGTAGCATCAGGTGAGCAATCGGGCTCTTTGGATAAAATATTTGACCGCGTAGCCCTTTATAAAGAAAAATCAGAAGCGCTTAAATCAAAAATTAGAAAAGCCATGTTTTACCCTATTGCGGTATTGGTGGTGGCGTTGATTGTAACCTCCATATTACTTATTTTTGTAGTACCACAATTTCAAGATATTTTCGCTGGCTTTGGTGCTGAACTGCCTGCCTTTACCTTATTTGTGATTGGTATATCAGAATTTATGCAAACAAACTGGTGGATAGCGCTCATTGCAGTTGTTGCCTTTGGTTATCTATTTAAAGAAGCCCATTTAAGAAGCTTAAAGTTGCGTGATGCCACCGATCGCGCCATACTGAAGCTTCCGGTTGTCGGCATGATTTTAAATAAAGCGGCCGTGGCACGTTATGCGCGGACTTTATCGACCACTTTTGCTGCGGGTGTACCATTGGTGGATGCTTTGGATTCTGCAGCCGGTGCCTCAGGTAATGCGGTTTACCGTTATGCTATTTTAGAAATAAAAGCCGAGGTAAGTTCAGGTAATCAAATGAACTGGGCGATGCGAAATTCAAAAATATTCCCCGATATGGTAGTGCAAATGGTCGCCATTGGTGAAGAATCAGGTTCGCTTGATGGCATGCTGGCTAAAGTTGCCACTATCTACGAGCAAGAAGTAGATGACGCGGTAGATGGTCTATCGAGCTTACTTGAGCCGTTAATAATGGCAGTGCTCGGCGTATTAGTGGGTGGCTTAATTGTGGCCATGTACTTACCTATATTCCAACTAGGTTCAGTTATTTAACCCCGCGTCCTTTTAAGATTTTATTTCGGTTTTAGGTTCACGAGCAACGAGCTTCGGGTTATAGGCCTAAAACCTTACACCTTGAACCTTGAACCTTGAACCTCGAACCTAACATCCTAAACCCTAACTTTGCACTTATATAAAACCACTGTATTATCAACACAGAATTTAGTTTTAGGTAAAATAAATGCAAAGTTTTTTTATTGATATCACCGCCACGATGCAAAACCATTTATGGTTTTACTTAACCACGATTGGCCTAGTGAGTTTATGTATTGGTAGCTTTTTAAATGTGGTGATTTATCGCTTGCCGCTAATGATGCAAAAAGAATGGCAAACTGAATGCCGCTTATTATTAGCCGATGAACTAACCAGCCCAAAGGCTAAACAGACCACTGAACAAACGACTAACACGTTTAACTTAGTTAAACCCAATTCATGTTGCCCAAAGTGCAAAGCGGCGATTAAACCGTGGCAAAATATCCCCATTATTAGTTGGTTATTTTTAAAAGGTAAATGCGCAACCTGTGATAACCCAATTTCAATTCGTTACCCAATCGTTGAAGCCATTACCGCTATTTTAAGCCTAGTTGTTGCTTACACTTTTGGCGCAACTGAGCAGGCTTTATTGTACATTGTAGTGACTTGGGCATTGGTAGCACTGACTTTTATTGATATTGATCACATGCTACTGCCAGATCAGCTTACTTTGCCGCTTTTATGGCTAGCATTAATCGCATCAGTTATGGGTTATACCATAGCCCCTAGCGATGCTATTATTGGTGCAGCATGTGGTTATTTAAGCTTGTGGAGTGTGTTTTGGCTGTTTAAGCTAATTACTGGCAAAGAAGGTATGGGTTATGGCGACTTTAAATTACTGGCTGTATTTGGCGCACTGCTAGGTTGGCAATCGTTATTGACCATTATTTTACTCTCAAGCGTGGTAGGCGCAGTAATAGGCATTGCCCTGCTGAGTATTCAAGGTAAAGACAAAGCAACGCCTATTCCTTTTGGTCCTTATTTAGCAATAGCCGGTTGGATAACTATGCTGTGGGGTACACAACTACAAAACAGCTATTTTAATTTTATTGGTTACTAACTATGAGTAATACACAACACCATAAAAATAACTGGGTGCTGGGCCTAACCGGTGGGATTGGCTGTGGTAAAACCGCAGTTAGCGATATGTTGGCAGAGCTAGGCATTACTATTGTTGATGCTGATATTGTAGCTCGCCAAGTGGTTGAACCTGGCTCAGAAGGACTTAATGCCATTGTTAAGCATTTTGGCTCTGACATACTCGATGAACATGGCGCATTAAACCGTAGCGAGCTAAGAGCACGTATTTTTAGTAACCCTGAGCAAAAAACATGGCTCAATGCGCTGTTGCATCCTTTAATACGCACTCAGCTTATTATTGATTTAAAAAACGCGCAAAGCGACTATGTGGTTTTAGTTGCCCCGCTATTATTTGAAAATGAGCTTGATCGCTACTGTAATCGTACTTTACTAATTGATGTACCAGTAGAAATACAAATTACCCGCACCACAAAACGTGACAATATTAGCTCTGAACAAGCAAAACAAATTATTGACGCACAGATGTCTCGTGAGCATAAACAACAAAAAGCGGATGATATTTTAAATAATAACCGCGATTTAAACGATGTAAAACAAGACTTACTTAGGCTACATAGTTATTATTTACAGCAAGCAAAGTCTACAATATAAAGTGACTGACCCAATCACAGCGCAATAAACTGATATTTTTTATCGGTAAATTATCTGCTGCATTGGTACGATTAATGTATTCCTTTCTTTTTTCTGATAAATTGCTGAGTAAAGAAGGATTAAATCAGGTGCGCAATGAATATTAACTCACCGTTACTAAGAAAATTTATTACCCTCGGCCGTGTCGATACCGATACCGTAAAAGCCAGGCAGCAAGACTTTGCGTCAACCGCAGAACTTATTTCTAAATGCGGAAAAATAGATAGCAACGATTTAGCTGAGCAATGTATTGATT
Source organism: Pseudoalteromonas sp. Scap25 (assembly GCF_013394125.1). Lineage (GTDB taxonomy): Bacteria > Pseudomonadota > Gammaproteobacteria > Enterobacterales > Alteromonadaceae > Pseudoalteromonas. The sequence continues at coordinate 2,894,865 of NZ_CP041327.1, forward strand.
TGTTTAGAGTGCCTTTTTTTGATTTAAAAGATTTTAATGTTGCACAAATTCCTGCCGAGCTAGTTAAAGAAAAGCTGATCCGTAAGCATCATATTTTACCTTTGGTACAAAAAGGCAGAAAAGTATATATTGCCGCTTCAGATCCTACCGATTACGGCGCTTTTGAAAACTTTGAATTTAGCACCGGTTTATCGTGTGAAGTGGTGGTAGTTGACTACATTCAACTCGATAATAAAATTGAGCAACTACTGGATGCTGCAGGTAGCTTAAATTTAAGTGAGGATGAATTTAAAGAGTTTGCTGAACTAGATTCTGAGCCACAAAAAGACCATACGCCAAAAGACGATGACAAAGACGACGCCCCTATTATTGTCTACATTAATAAAATTTTAATGGACGCAATAAAAAAAGGCGCTTCGGATCTTCACTTTGAACCTTATGAACATAAATACCGTATTCGCTTTCGTATCGACGGAATTTTACATGAGGTAGCCAGCCCGCCAAACACCTTGGCCAGTAAGCTATCTGCCCGTATAAAAGTTATGTCGCGCCTTGATATCGCTGAAAAACGTAAGCCACAAGATGGCCGTATAAAACTCAAAGTGACAGAACGTAAAAGTATTGATTTTCGTGTTAGTACCATGCCTACCTTATGGGGCGAAAAAATTGTAATGCGTATCCTCGATTCATCAAGTGCCATGTTAGGTATTGATGTATTAGGTTATGAACCTGAGCAGAAAAAACTCTACCTCGATGCATTAGAGCAACCACAAGGGATGATTTTAGTTACCGGTCCAACTGGCTCAGGTAAAACCGTCTCCCTGTATACGGGTTTAAATATACTCAATCAGCCAGAGCGTAACATCAGTACCGCCGAAGATCCGGTAGAAATTAACCTCGAAGGGGTTAATCAGGTACAAATAAACATTAAAGCCGACATGACCTTTGCTAATGCTTTACGAGCGTTCTTACGCCAAGATCCCGATGTAGTAATGGTAGGTGAGATACGAGATTTAGAAACCGCTGAAATATCAATTAAAGCGGCACAAACCGGTCACTTAGTACTATCAACGCTACATACTAACTCTGCACCTGAAACCATAACTCGTTTATTAAACATGGGCGTACCCGCGTATAATGTGGCCAGTTCAATTAGCTTAATAATCGCTCAGCGATTAGCGCGCCGATTATGCTCTAAATGTAAAACACCAGAGCAGTTACCCCGTGAAGAGCTTATTCGCCAAGGCTTTAGTGAACAACAAATACAGGATATGGTTTTGTATGCCCCTAAAGGCTGTGAAAGCTGTACTGAGGGCTATAAAGGCCGTGTTGGTATTTACGAGGTTATGAAAATCACCCCCGAAATAGCGCAAATTATAATGCGTGGTGGTAACTCATTAGAAATTGCTGAGGTATCACTTAAAGCAGGGTATAACAATTTGCGTTTATCAGGTATTCGTAAAGCAGCAGAGGGTGTGACCTCGCTGGCTGAGATAAACCGCGTTACTAGTTTTTAAATAAAATGCTTAGTTGCTTAACGATAAATTGAGCAGCCAAGCCTATATTAATTTGAGAGTAAATTATGCCAACTATGGTTAACTGCCCAACCTGCAAAGTAAAAGTAGAATGGTCAGCACAAAGTCCGCACCGCCCTTTTTGTTCAAAGCGTTGCCAACTTATTGACTTAGGTGAGTGGTCGTTTGAAAATAATAAAATTTCAGCACCCATCACCTCTGCAGATGAATTCAATCAAGACATGATTGAAGACATTGAAGCAATGATGGCAAAAAATGAAGATGACTTTTTTAAATAATCACTCGTGTAATATAAAAAAGCCAGCATTTAGCTGGCTTTTTGCTTTGTGTTAAAACGCTATGCTTTATGCTTGCGGTGCTTTTTGGTCATTCGCTGCTGAATTTTAGCTAACTTCTCTTTTTGCTCAGCGTTAAGTAGTTGCATTACTTGATGCTGGGTTTTTAATTTAATTAACCCCAATTGCTGTTTCTTATCTTGGCGTGCAGTTAATAACTCTTTCGCTGCATTTTCGTCAAAATTTGGCGCTGACAATAACGCATCCATTTGTTCTTTATAGGCTTGGCGCTGTGCCTGGCGCGCGTCTTTGTCTTGGCTTCTTAGCGCTTTAATTTGCGTTTTTTGCGCTGTAAAAATCGCTTTTAGTTGTGTTTGTTGCTCTTGCGTAAGTGCCAGCTTATCTGCTGCTCGCTCAGAGAGTAAAAAGCGCGCCTGAGAGTGACCTTGTTTATAGCCATCGCCTTTTGCAAATACGCTGCCCGTAGTGAGCGTTGCCGCTGTTAAACCGCAAATGAGTACTAATTTTGATAACGTGTTTACTTTAGTCATAATCATCACCTTAATATTGGATTGGTTGTTGGCTGCTAACCAGTATGTTCACTATAACTGGTTCAATGAAAAGTAACGCAAAGCAGTGTAAAGGTTATGTAAAGACTAACTATTGATACATTAAACGCGTAAAATAAAACCATTAACAGCTCGTAAGGCTTTATATATGAAACTATTAATGATTGATGATGACACCGGTTTATGCGAATTATTAAGCGAATACCTAAGTGCACAAGGCTTTAGCATTCAAACCGCACATGATGGTCAACAAGGCTTAGAGCTTGCCTTGCAAAACGATTACGCGCTTATATTACTAGACGTCATGTTGCCCTCTATAGATGGCTTTGAAGTACTGAAACAACTCAGGCAAAGTAAATTAACACCGGTGATTATGCTGACCGCTAAAGGAGAAGACTTTGACCGTATTTTTGGTTTAGAACTCGGCGCTGACGACTACATACCAAAGCCTTTTAATCACAGAGAACTACTAGCCCGCGTAAAAGCAATTACTCGCCGCATTGAACATATTAATAGTGTAAGTAATAACACTAATAAAAAGCTCTCTTTAAATGGTATTACTATTAATTTTGCTGCGCGAGAGGCCAGTATTAATAACATCCCCCTCACATTAACGGGCACCGAATACGAAATACTCGCTTTATTGATAAAACACGCGCCTGATGTAATTAGCAAAGAGCAAATAAGCGAAGATGTATTAGGCAGACGCTTAGCATCTTTTGACCGCTCTATAGATATGCATGTGAGTAATATTCGTAAAAAAATAGCCGAGCATATTGAGGGCGATAAAATTAAAACAATGAGGGGAACGGGTTATGTCTTCATCCAAGGAGAATAAAGCTCTGCGCTTTAGTTGGCTACGCCACCCACGACATTATCTGTTTTTTAAAGTGTTTACGTGGTTTTGGCTGACCATTATTGGCACTTTTACAGCGCTCTTTTTCTTGAGTAATATTTCACTAATAAACGCCATTAGCCATGATCCACTACAAGGGCCGATGCAAAAAAATCTAGAATATTTGGCACGAGGTATAGAGCGTAGCGCACATAAACACAAGCGCTCTATTAATGACATTATTACTCATCCGCGTTTAACGAAACGTAAGTTGCTTTATTTAAATTCACAAAATAGCGATGAAGTGTTGATCAGTAAAAATGTTGAGAACAATATTGATTTAAGCTTACTTAACTTTAGTAAGGGCATGCCACCACAGGTTATTTTTACTGAATATTACCAAGCTTTTGGCCCTGTGCGCATTCGGGTTCCTGAAGGGGAATTTGAGTTATATGAAATCGATATCAATCAGCAGCGACCGCTCTTTATTCGCTTAAGATTATTACCCGTTTGGTTAAAAATTACCATGGCAATTATTGCCTCGCTTACGCTTAGCTTTTTATTTAGCCGTAACTTAATTGCCCCTATAAATAGCTTAAAACAAGCCGCTATCAGGCTCTCAAACGGCGATTTAAGTGCGCGTGCAACAATAAATAGTCAGCGAAAAGATGAACTTGGAGTTTTAGGGCGCGACTTTAACCGGATGGCCGATCAACTAGAGCAACTGCTTAGCGCTCAAAAACGTTTATTAGCCGATATATCCCATGAATTACGCTCCCCGCTAACCCGTTTAAAAATGGCTACAGGACTTGCACAAATGCAGGCAAGTGAGGAAAATCAATCTTATTTGTTGCGTATTGAAAAAGAAGCTAACCAACTGGATAAAATGATAGCCGATGTATTGCAGATATCGCGCTTAGAAGCCAATAGCCAACCTTTATCGCTGCAAACACAGTCGCTGCAAGTGATTGTTGACCATGTAATAAACGATGCTCAGTTTGAAGCAAAACAGCACAATAAAACCTTAATTGTACATGGTAATGTTGAAGTAAATATAGAGTGCGACGAAATGTTGATTGCCAGTGCCTTAGAGAACATTCTGCGCAACGCCATTAAATATGCACAACATACTATTAGTATTAGCTTAAAACACAGTGATACCATATACATACAAATATGTGATGACGGCCCAGGCGTACCTAAAGCGCAACTCGATAAGTTGTGTGAACCGTTTTTTAGGCAATCAGATGCCCGCGACCGACACAGTGGAGGGACAGGGTTAGGGTTAGCCATTGCAAAAAATGCGGTAATAGCGCATGGCGGAAATTTAGTTTTATCAAACAAAGGCGCTGGCGGATTATGCGTTGAAGTAAGCTTACCAATACAAAAGAGAGACCATGTTTTATAGCACTGAAAGCGAGCTTGAAAATAACCTGTCTGCAATTACTGAGTTTTATACTAATACGCTTAAAAAAGCGTATTTAAACACAGCAGCTGGGGAATTATTTTATGCTTATGCCAAACCTAAAAATGCTCATACAGCCATTGTTATTAGTTCAGGGCGTATTGAAGGACTCGATAAATACAAAGAGCTACTTTGGGAGCTTTATTGTAATAATTTTGCTGTGTTTATTGTTGATCACCAAGGCCAAGGTCGCTCTTATCGGTTATTAAAAAACCCCCACAAAGGTTACGTAAAACAATTTGAAGATTACAGTCACGATCTTAACCAGTTTAATGAAAAAGTGGTGCAGCAGCACTGGCAAGGTAAAAAACTACTACTTAGCCATTCAATGGGCGGCGCCATTGCGTTTGATTACTTAGCACGCTATTCACATGATTTTAGTGGAGCGTTTTTATCGGCGCCCATGTTTGATATTTATACCAAAGGAATACCCAAACCAATTGCACAGTTTATCGCTGCGAGTGCGTCATTATTAGGTTTCTCAGGATGTTATGCACTAGGGCAAAGCGATTATTCAGCTGAAGAGTTTGCGCTTAATACTTTAACCAGTAGTCAAATACGTTACGAGCAATTTAGGGCAACTTATCAGCAAACCCCACTATTACAATTAGGTGGTGTGACTTATGGTTGGCTGCATACCGTTTTTTCGTTCATTAAAGCACTCGATAAGCTATCTATAACCACCCCACTATTTATAGCCAGCGCAGAAAATGACGAAGTGGTTGATAATCAAGCCCAACATAAGCTCGCAAGTAGGCATAAAAATACCCTAATCAAGCAGTTTAAAGGAGCTAAGCACGAGCTGTTTTTTGAACGTGATGATATCCGCCAATCACTGCTAACTAGCCTGTATAAATTTTGCGAGTCTGTAAATTAACCTCAATTATAGATAATAAATCTATCTCAAGCAGAGTTCAGATTAGGTTAACGACTAAGCGAGAGCGGATCTAGATGAATCAATATATCCACTTGTGATTCAAACTGCTGAGTGATCATGGCTTCCACTTCGTCTGCTACTTTATGGGCACGAATAAGTGGTAAATTGTCATCAAGCTCTAAATGCAGCTGAATAAATTTAACTTTACCACCTTGTCGAGTACGAATACCGTGCACCCCATAAACGTCATTATGATTACGGGCTATTTCAAAAATACTTTGCTTTTCTTCATCGGGTAGCTCTTTATCCATTAAGTGTGAGGCACTCTCGGTTGCTATATCCCAGCTGTTATAAAGTAAATATCCTGCCACACCTATGGCAAATAACGGATCAGCATACAGCACCCCATAATAAGCAAGTAAAATAGCAAGTAGCACCGCTGCATTTAAAATTAAATCGCCTTTGTAGTGCACAGAATCTGCTTTTATAGCGATTGATTCTGTATACTTTACGACTTTATTTTGCACATACACAATCACTAATGTACACACTATGGCAAAAATACTCACCCATACACCTAATAATGAATGCGTCAGCTCTACGGGGTTAATGAGACGCTCAATACCATGAAACGCCAATAAACAACCCGAGCCTGCAATAAAAGCGGCCTGCCCTAACCCTGCAAGCGCCTCTGCTTTACCGTGGCCAAATCGGTGGTCGTCATCCGCAGGACGCAGCGCGTACGATAAAACCAAAAAGCTCATTAACGTTGCTGTGATATCCATTAATGAGTCGGTTAATGAGCCAAGCATTGACGCAGAACCCGACGCTAGCCACGCCCATGCCTTGGTCGCAATCATTAGGCTGACCATAACCATGGTCACTATGCTAGAGGCTTTAACCCAAAATTCATAACTGCGATTATGCACGTATCTTTCCGCTGTAAGCTGTATTTAATGTTTTCAGTATATCATTTTTTATTCATTGTTCGTGTATACTGAGCTCGTCAAATTAAAGATTTTATAGGGCTTATTGTGCTGGATATTGTTTTATACCAACCTGAAATTCCGCCTAACACCGGGAATATCATTCGTTTATGTGCCAATACAGGCTTTGCACTTCATTTAATTGAACCATTGGGGTTTGAGTGGGATGACAAACGTGTAAAACGCGCTGGCCTTGATTATCACGAATTTAGCCATGTGCAACGCCATGCTTCATTTGAAGCTTACTTAGAAAAGTGCCAGCCTAAAAAAGTGTATGCGTGCACTACTAAAGGTAGTCAATTTCATCACCAAGCACAGTATGAAGCGGGTGACTGTTTGGTATTTGGTCCTGAGACTCGAGGTTTGCCTGATGAAATGATCCAAGCATTACCCAATGAGCAACGTGTTCGTATTCCTATGCAAGCCGATAGTCGCAGTATGAACCTATCTAATGCAGTAGCTGTGTTTGTGTATGAATCTTGGCGCCAACTTGGTTTTCCTAACGCCCAATAAATTAAACTGGCGTTTAAATTTAGTAACTTTAAGCGCCACTAAGTATTAGGATCTGTTGACCTTTCAAAGTTGAATTTGCAGCAGTTTGTTTGGTATTTAGGCAAGGCAGAGCCTAGGTGGTGTGGTATTCCCCACAAATAGGCGATAACGCAGCATCAATAACAAACAGGCGCTGCCCAAAGGGTTCTGCCTAGGGACGATTTACTCTTTTTTGCTCGGTTTTTACTCATTCTTACATGGATGTAAGCCAGTAGAATAACGCAGGAGCAGTTATCAAGCCCACTAGGTTACAAACCTCGCGCCGCGATTAAACCGCTCCTAGTTTGAACAAATTTTAATCCACAAAGGTCAACAGACCCTTATCACTGACTATTTTTCAAAATCTATAAACTTGTACTAAGCTAATAATAATATTCCTTTTTAAAACGTTAAATTATGAAAAAATTATTACTTAGCTCATTCCTACTTTGCTCAACTTCATCACTTGCGGCAACTTCGGCAACAGTAACTGTTGTTTCTGATTATTTATTCAATGGTGTTAGCCAAACTCAAGAGGACCCCGCCCTACAGGCTAGTTTTGACTGGGCTGGAGACACTGGTTTTTATGCTGGTGTTTGGGGTTCAAATGTCGACTTTGGAGAAGGTACAGACATAGAAGCAGACGGTTATTTAGGTTATTTTACTAGACTAAACGATTCTATAAACCTTGACGTAGGCATAGCTCAATACACCTACCATGGCGAGGACTTTAGCTCAGACTATAACTATGCTGAAGCGTACGCTAAGTTCAATTATGGTAATACTAATCTAAACTTCTGGCATGCATGGGATTACTTTGGTACGGGTGCTGGCCACAGCATTGTAATGATCACGCACAACTTTCCCATTAATGATGCTTTTTCGATTGATATAGGTGCCGACTACTCACTCAGCCATGATGACGACAAATGGCAGTGGGAAGCTGATGATGATAACTATATTCATTGGCGTGTTGGTGCTAATTACACTATCAACGACTGGAACTTATCGGCCAGCTATGAAGACACAGACTTAGACACCTATGGTGACTCGACTATACTTCTTTCAGTATCAAGAACATTTAACTTTTAAGGTTACGCTATGAAAACATTATTACTATTAATATTATTAGGTTTTTCAAACTTAGTCTGTGCCGATACCGTTTACTTAACGTCATTAGCTTGGCCGCCTTATGCTGATAAATCACTCGATCAACAAGGTGCATCTGTTGCTGTAGCAAAAGCCGCATTTAAAGCTGAAGGGCACGAGCTTGTTGTAGACTTTTTCCCATGGTCTCGCGCAGTTAATTCTGCAGCTCAAGCAAATTCAAAGTATGTTGGTTATTTTCCTGAGTATATGCATGACACGTCTGATTTTGTATTTTCAAATCCAACAGGTACAGGTCCACTTGGGTTAGTACAAAACAATGTAAAACCTATCACTTTCTCTACTACCAGTGATTTAGCTGGTAAGCGTATAGGTGTGGTGCAAGATTATGTAAATACTAAAGAGCTTGACGATATGATTGCCGCGGGTTCGATAAAGGGTGATGCAGTCCCCTCCGATGTACTAAATATCAAAAAAGTTGCAGCTGGTAGAATTGATGCAGCAGTTATTGATGCCAATGTGCTTAATTATTTACTAAGTACTGATAAATCACTGGCAAGCATGAAAAGTAAAGTATCAATGAATGAAACATTACTTGAAGATAAAAGCCTTTATATTGCATTTAGAAACGATGCCGAAGGAAAAAAATGGCAACAAATCTACAACTCAGGGTTAGAGAAGATAGATGTTAATGCAATAATGTCAAACTACTTAAAGTAAGGACATCCTTTGACCCGTTCAATTTTATTTAGGCTTGTAGTTACCACGTTGAGCGCTATGATATTGGTGCTGTTGTGCTTTGGAATTTATGATTATACCACCCAAAGTAAGCAACTAAAGCAAAAACTTGATACTGAGATTAGCCTAGCTAAGGAACGTATTGGTTTATCGTTACCCAATGCAATGTGGAACTTTCAAGACGAGCTCGCAAATAAGTTAATAAAAGCTGAAGTAGCTTCTGATAATATTTCTAAAATAACAATTTATGATACTAATGAGCAAGTTTTTGCAGAAACAGACGGTGTAAAAACACAGTCTGTTATACAAAGTGAACTTATTTATGATGATTCAGGTACTCCTAATAAAGTCGGCTCAGTGAGTCTTTACGTTGAATACAGTCATATTGATAAAGTATTAACTGAATTGGCGATATTTTTAGTCATTGAGATGCTGTTGCTTGCCAGTATTTTGGGAGCTGTTTTAGTTTATATTTTTAAAAAACTAGTTGCGCAGCCTCTATCTGAGGTAGCAGAAAAAATGGCAATGATAGCCAGTGGTGATGGCGACCTAACACAAGAAATCGTTGTTAGACGCGATGACGAAATAGGTCAACTGGCAGCCTCTTTTAATAAGTTTGAGCATAAAATTGCAGCGCTTATAAATGGTTTTAAATTGTCGGTAGATGATTCGCTTAGTGTTGCAGGTAATATCTCATCACTAAGCGCAGAAGGCGTGCACTATTTATCCACACAACAGGTAGAAACAGACCAAATAGCGACAGCCATTACACAAATGGCTTCCTCTGCAACCGAAATAGAAAATAACGCAAAGCATACTTTGAACTCTGCAGAAACTGCAAATATTGATGCACAAAAAGTTCATGAAGCTTTTTTAAACTCTATTAACTCTATTGAAAGTTTAGTCGGTCAACTTGATGAATCATCTAGAGTAATAGGTACTTTAGAAGAATCTGTTCAGGATATTGTATCAGTACTTGACGTTATTCAGGCTATCGCAGAACAAACAAACCTACTGGCATTAAACGCCGCTATTGAAGCAGCTCGAGCAGGTGAGCAAGGGCGAGGGTTTGCCGTAGTTGCTGATGAAGTACGTTCTTTGGCAAGTAGAACACAAAAAAGCACAGCGGAGATCCATACTACCATTGAAAATTTGCAAAAAGGCTCTCAATCTGCAGTAAATGTCATGCAACTTAGTAAAAATATGAGTCAAGACAGTATGAGTGCCGCAACTGCAGCGAGCGAGCTGATTGCAAATATTTCTGACGCAATTGGATCAATTACCCAAATGTCGAGCCATATTTCAAGTGCAGTTACCGAGCAAAGCACCGTTGCTGAGGACTTAAGTAAAAATATTAATGAAGTGGTATCGGCTGGACAAAGTAGTATGGCTAAAATTGAACAAGTTCAAACTTACTCTCGGGATATGCAAGAGCTAGCGGCACAATTAAAAGATTCTGCCAGTGTTTTTAAAACGTAACCTAAAACTGAGACAAGTAGACTGTTGAAAGTTGTATTTATTCAAGATCTAGTGACATTTAAAGGTTAAGTTTACAGCTGCATGTTTGATCTGGAGGTAAGATTGAGTCTATGTAGTGTGGTTGGCCATAAATAGGCGCAGCAGTTATTGATGCTAATGCATTAAAGTACTTACTGAGCACAGATAAATCCCTTACCAGCATTGCAAGTAAAGTTGCGATGAACGCAAATTTACTTGAAGAGAAAAAACTATATATTGCGTTTAGAAACGATGCAGAAGGACAAAAATGGCAACAAATTTATAATAAAGGTTTAGCCAAAATAAACGTCAATCAAATAATGACAAACTACTCTAATTAAGCGTATATGTCGTAATAGCTTTATTAAAGCAACCTTAAGATTAGCACATTTGCCAATACCTTAAGGTTGCTCACTATGAATAACACTTAAGGTAGGCAATAATTGATTTTAATAAATTTGGTGTTATTACTCAGAAGTTTGTTCTCTACCAAGTAATGCCATAGCAGCTGCTTTCATGCCTTTATTCTCATAAAGCACTTTGTATATTTGCTCAGTGATTGGCATTTCAACGCCCGCACGCTGCGCAAGTAAATACACTTCTTTGGTATTTCTGAAGCCTTCAACTACTTGGCCGATTGATGCAATCGCATCATCAACACTTTCACCTTGACCTAAGGCTAAACCAAAACGGCGGTTGCGCGACTGATTATCGGTACAGGTTAGAATTAAATCGCCTAAACCAGCCATCCCCATAAAGGTCTCTGGTTTCGCACCTAGGGCACAACCCAAACGCGATAACTCTGCTAAACCACGAGTAATAAGCGCGGTACGTGCATTTGCACCAAAGCCGACACCATCAGAAATCCCTGCACCAATAGCAATCACGTTTTTAACCGCACCACCAAGCTGTATGCCAATAAAGTCGTCATTGTTGTACACTCTAAACGATCGACCGCAATGTAATAAATCGGCAATTTGTTTCGCAAATGCTGATGACGTTGATGACACCGAAATGGCAGTTGGTGAACCCTTCGCCATTTCTTTAGCAAAAGTTGGCCCCGAAAGCACCGCTAATGGCACTTCTTCACCGAGTTCTTGCACTGCCACTTCTTGCAATAAACGCCCAGTATCAGGCTCAAGTCCTTTAGTAGCCCACGCTATTTTTGCATCAGAGCGCAAAGCCGGTTTAATTTGCTTTAACGTGTCAGCAAACGCATGACTCGGCACAACAACTAAAACAATATCGCTAGCTGCTGTTGCATGCTGTAAATCAGCTTCAAGAGTTAAGGTGTCAGGAAAAGGAATATCAGGTAAGTAACGTTGATTTTTTCGCTCAGCTGCAAGCGTCGCAACGTCTTGACTATTGCGTCCCCATAAAGTCACTTTGTGACCATTTCGGGCTAAACAAATAGCAAGGGCGGTGCCATATGACCCCGCCCCTAAAACAGTAACAGCTGATGTTGCTGTATTCATAAATTATGCGTCTGCTGAAGCCTGCTCAGCTTGCGCTGTGCGTTGCTGCATGTACTGTGCAAATAATGCGTCAAAGTTAACTGGCGCAAGATTAAGTTGTGGAAACGTACCACGATTTACTAAGTTCGATACCGCTTCACGTGCATATGGGAATAACACGTTAGGACAGAATGCACCCAGCATGTGTGCTAATTGCATTTCTTCAACTTCAGCAATAGTAAAAATACCTGCTTGCTGAATTTCACACAAAAACGCAGTTTCTTCACCGATAGATGCCGTCACAGTTAATGCTAAAACAACTTCGTATACACCTTCATCAAGCTTATTAGAGCGTGTATCTAAATCTAATTTTACTTCTGGAGCCCACTCTTTTTGAAAAATAGCTGGTGAATTTGGCGTTTCAAACGACACATCTTTAGTGTAAATACGTTGAATAGTAAACTGTGCGCCTGCATCAGCTTCTGCTGCTGCGTTTTGATTTTGTTCGTTCATTGTTATTCCTAACCTGTTATTTATTATAATTAATTAAATTAAGCACTCAGCTTAGCGTCAAGGTGACCTTGTGCTTCTAGTGCCATCATGTCGTCACAGCCACCGATGTGTTCATCGTTAATAAAAATTTGTGGAACCGTGCTTGCGCCACCGGCTTTGGCGATCATTTCATCGCGAAGCTCTGGCTGAACGCCAATATCAATGTTTGTGTATTCTACACCTTTGCTGTCTAACAGCGCTAATGCGCGATGACAAAAAGGACAATATCCTTTGGTGTATAAAACAACGTTACTCATAATTAATCCTTAATCGGTTTAGCTAAGAGATATTAGCGACCGCTTGTTGTTGGCAGACTTGCTGATTGCCACGCACCCATACCGCCAGATAAAACATAAACCTGTTCATAGCCTGATTTATGCATTGCAGTTGCAACACCTGAGGCAGTCATGCCTGCAGCACATACCACTATAATGGGTTTGCTCTTATACTTTTCAAGGGTTGAGAAATCAGATTCTTTAGCTTTTTCTGGGTTTAAGTGCACAGCACCGGCAATATGACCTGTTTTAAACTCTTTTTGCCCGCGCATATCAACAACCTGACCGTCTTCGCGGTTAATAAGTAACGTTAACTGCTGAGGATTGATCTGACGAATTGCTGAAAATTTACTTTTTATTGCGCCACTAACAATAAGAAACGCAATCGCAACCCAAGCTAGGCTTAGAATTGGATGATTTGAGACAAATTCAATATATTGATCCATTCGACTTCCACTATAAAGTTACATGCTAAAACAGGGTGTTTTAGATATTTAATTCATATTTATTGAACTTACACAATGAGCAGTCACTCACCTGTAATTCAATTTAGAGCACTGTTAGGCTACTCTGAATTTTACCTACACATAGGCTTAGCTTACCCCACAAGCCTATTCAATACTTGAATAAAATAGGGATTAGCCGCGCAAGTATACCCAAATCAGCTAAAAATGCGAGTTTAAGCAGGCTTGTAAGCCACAATGTAGTGCTCTTTTAACTGAAAAATAACCTAACCCTTTAAAATATTCAATTGAGAGAGTGAGCTCATTGAAAATTTTTAATATCTTCTTTTCATTGCTGATCCTAGCTATAAAACACGGTATGCTTAAGCTTGGCATGTTGGCATTAATGTTAGCGTGTATTTTAGCAACGCTAGGGTCTGTTGATCTTTCAAGGTTAAATTTGCAGCAGTCTGTTTGGTATTTAGGTAAGGCAGAGCCTATGTGGTGTGGTTATTCCCCATAAATAGGCGATAACGCAGCATCAATGCCAAACAGGTGCTGCCCGAAGGGTTCTGCCTAGGGGCGATTTACTCTTTGTTGCTCGGTTTTTACTTAGCTCACTAGGTTACAAACCTAGCGCCGCGATTAAACCGCCCCTAGTTTGAACAAATTTTAATCCGCAAAGGTCAACAGACCCTAATAGGAGTGACTATGACAGAGCATAAAAAACCACTGGTATTAATGATTTTAGATGGCTGGGGATACAGAGAAGATGAGCAAAGCAATGCCATTTTAGCTGCTAATACCCCTGTATTAGATGAGCTTTGGGCAACTCGCCCTCATACATTAATTTCAGCATCGGGTTTAGATGTGGGTCTTCCTGGTGGTCAAATGGGTAATTCTGAGGTTGGCCACGTTAATTTAGGTGCTGGTCGTATTGTGTATCAAGATTTTACTCGCATCACAAAAGCCATTGATGATGGCGAATTTGATACAACCCCTGCACTGGTTGAAAACATTGATAAAGCTGTTCATGCCAACAAAGCCGTTCATATTATGGGACTGCTAAGCCCTGGTGGCGTTCATAGTCACGAAGATCATATTGTGGCGAGTATACAATTGGCTGCAAAACGCGGCGCTAAAGAGGTGTACTTTCATGCCTTTTTAGATGGCAGAGATACTCCCCCGCGCAGCGCTAAAGCATCAATTGAGCGTATTGAAGCCTTGTTTAGCGAGCTTAAATGTGGCCGTTTAGCCTCATTAATTGGTCGTTACTATGCCATGGACAGAGACAACCGCTGGAACCGTGTTGAAAAAGCGTATAATTTAATCACCCTAGGTGAAAGCGACTTTGATTATGAAGATGGCGTAAACGCACTTAACGCGGCTTATGAGCGCGATGAAAATGACGAATTTGTAGCAGCAAGTACTATTACCCCAAAAGGTAGCGAATCTGTAAAAGTAAATGATGGCGACACCATTATATTTGCCAACTTTAGAGCAGACCGCGCACGCGAAATCACTCGCGCCTTTGTCGAACCTGATTTTGACGGCTTTAATAAGAAAAAATCGCCCGAGCTTAGTGCCTTTGTGATGATGACTGAATACGCTGCTGATATTGATGCGCCAGTGGCTTTTGGCCCAACGCCGCTTAATAACGTACTTGGCGAATGGTTTGAGAAACAAGGTAAAACTCAGCTACGTATATCAGAAACTGAAAAATATGCTCACGTTACCTTTTTCTTTAGTGGCGGACGCGAAAATGAGTTTGACGGCGAAACTCGCGAGCTAATCCCATCTCCTCAAGTAGCAACGTATGATTTACAGCCAGAAATGAACTCACAAATGCTTACCGATAAACTCGTTGCAGCAATAAAAAGTGGAAAGTATGATGCCATTATTTGTAACTACCCTAATGGCGATATGGTCGGCCACTCAGGTGTATTTGAGGCGGCAGTTAAAGCCTGTGAAGCAGTAGATAGCTGTATTGGTCGTGTAGTTGATGCCCTTAAAGAATACGGTGGAGAAGCACTAATAACTGCTGATCATGGTAATGCAGAGCAAATGGCAAACCTTAAAACAGGCCAAGCGCACACAGCACATACTAGCGAGCCAGTACCCTTTATTTATGTAGGTCGTGACGCACAAGCGCATACCGGTAAAGCCTTGAGCGATGTTGCACCTACTATGCTGCATTTAATGGGTTTGGAACAACCTGCAGAAATGACCGGTTCGCCAATTATGGTGTTGAAATAATTTATGAATAAAAGCGCATGCCGCATCATTGCGTGTATATGTGTACTAAACTCATTAGCCACTGGCGTTGCAGTGGCTAATGAAGATCGTACCAAAAAAGACCTATCCCAAGTACAAGTTGCTTTAGAGCAAAGCCAAGCTGAGTTTCAACAACAGCAAAAAGAAATAGCTAAACAGCAGCAAAAACTAAAAACACATGAGCTAGCTATAGCGAAAAACGCTAAAGCACTTAATATGGCTGAGCAATCCGTTAAAAAAACACAACAACAGCAAGCAGAGCAACAACAACGCGCGGCAAAGCTTGAAAAACAACAAGCCCAATTTCAACGTATTTTAGCAGCACAGTTAAAAAGTGCTTATATGGCAGGTAGCGATGACTATTCAAAAATGCTACTTAACCAAGAAGATACCGCCAAATTTGAACGCACACTTAGCTACTATAACTACCTGAATAAAGCTCGTATAAAGCAACTTGATGATCTTAAAGCACTGCAAGTTGAGATTGCAAAAAATCAAGCTGAGCTTGCGAAAACAAAAGAGAGGCTCGTTGCTTTATTTGAAGAACAAAAAAGACGACAAGCAGCACTTCTTGGGGCTAAAAATGAGCGCCAAGCAAGCTTACAAAACCTAAAAAAGCAGTTAAATAAAACCAAAAATTCCATTAGCTATTTAGAAGAAAACGAACAAACTCTGATCGCCACTATCAAAGAACTTGAAGAAGAAAAAGTTACAAAAATTGAACTACTTGGCTTAAATCGTAATAAAGGAAAATTAAACTGGCCGAGCAAAGGAAAATTAGCGCATAGGTTTGGTCAACGTAAGCACGGCGGAATAAACTGGAAAGGTGTATTAATTTCTGCATCTGAAGGGACTTCAGTTAATAGCATTGATAATGGCCAAGTAGTATTTGCCGACTGGTTAAAAGGCTATGGCTGGGTAATCGTACTTGACCATGGTCAAGGTTTTATGAGCTTATACGGACACGCACAAACCTTGCTAAAAGACGTGGGTGATATGGTCAGAAAAGGTGAAAGTGTTGCATTAGTTGGGCAAAGCGGTGGACAAGCCGATTCTGGTCTATACTTTGAAATACGTCATAAAGGACGTGCTGTTAATCCCATAAAATGGTGCAGGCGTAT
The DNA here is from genome assembly GCF_013394125.1 of Pseudoalteromonas sp. Scap25. GTDB lineage: Bacteria > Pseudomonadota > Gammaproteobacteria > Enterobacterales > Alteromonadaceae > Pseudoalteromonas. Next base: position 2,911,399 of record NZ_CP041327.1, read on the forward strand.
TTAATATCAAAATAGCTGCATCCTGTTAGAGGCAGTTATGATAAACACACACATTTGCCAACAAAAAACCTCTGTGAAAAAGCGTGCACCCTGCTTTTGTTTTATCTTATTTGTTTTATTAGTGTTTTTTGGCTTTATAAATACAGCCTATGCAAGCTCGGTTAAAGACTTAGAAAGCCAAAAAATAAATGAAATACTGTTTAATATTCACACCTACTACGTTGATGATTTAGCACTGCAAAACAGTGAGTATATTGAATACAACTCGTCTCAATTTGAACGCTTATACTCTAAGCTCGACGCCTACTCTAAGTATTTAGATAAAAATGAGCTAAATGCATTATTTAATAACACGAATGGTCGCTATACCGGCCTAGGTATAGAAGTAAAAAGCATCGAGCAACGCACCACGATTGTTAAAGTAATTAATAATTCACCAGCCAAACAAGCAGGACTTCGCTCAGGCGATATAATTACTGCCGTTAATCAGCACTATGTAGAAAATAGTCCGATTGATTTAGTTGCACAATACATCAAAGACAGTGCTAACGGTAAAGTACAGCTAAGTATTACCCGTAATAACACTCAAACACCGCTAATATTTAATCTCAGTAGAAAACAAATTAAGCTAACGAGTGTAAACAAGCAACTACTTGACTCAGGTAGCGGTTATATCGCTATTAATAACTTTTCTAATCACACTTTGCATGAAGTTGCCTTGCAAATAGCCGCCATGCAAAACCATTATGGCCATTCATTAAAAGGCCTAATTATTGATTTACGAGATAACCCGGGAGGCACTTTAAAGAGTGCAGTTGCGGTAGCAGACCTGTTTCTTCAAGATGGCTTAATTGTAACGACCAAAGGGCGCTTTTATGATTCGAATCAATCTTTTTACGCTAAACGCGGCGATATTTTGAAAGGTGCTCCGATTGTTGTCCTGATTAATGAAAATTCAGCCTCAGCAGCAGAAATACTGGCTGCAGCGTTAAAAGAAAATCTACGTGCAAAAATAGTAGGGAGTCAGTCGTTTGGTAAAGGAACAGTACAATCACTTATTCCATTAGGCGACGGCGATACCGCCTTAAAACTAACCACCGCACGTTACTTTACGCCACTGGGAGAGTCTATTGAAGGGATTGGCGTAACTCCAAATGTGGCGATTAATCAAACAACACTTCCACAAACAAATAAAGCCGTTATAATAAAAAATGAACAATCAGAACAAAACACCGTTTTTAACGCTGAAGAATTAGCCGATATCCAGTTAGTAAAAGCAAAACAGCTACTTAGCATGCAATAAAAACGGTAAACTATTTAAAGATAATAAAAATTATAAAACGTGAAAATTATAAATTTAATGGTGTTAGCTGGGCTTTTTTTAATCCTATTTGCTGCACCCTATGGTGTTAAAGCCAAACAAATAGCCATAGTGATCGATGACATAGGTTATCATCAACGTGACCTAGAATTCCTAAGTTTACCTGGGCAATTGTCTTATTCAATTTTGCCTCATACCCCCTATTCTCAAATATTTGCAACCCTTGCTAGTCAGTCAAATAAAGAGCTCCTGTTGCATGTGCCTATGCAAGCTTTAAATGGTAAAAAGCTAGGCCCTGGGGCACTTACTTTAAATATGGATAAAGCACAACTTCAACAAACACTCGGTAATGCACTGGCGAGTTTGCCACAAGTTAAAGGGGTTAATAATCATATGGGTTCTGCACTCACTCAGCAAAGCCAAGCAATGAAGTGGACCATGGAAGTACTTAAAAAGCGTCAGTTGTATTTTCTCGATAGCCGAACAACCGAATTAAGCCAGGCGCAAAATGCAGCTAACTTTTTGGGGGTAGAAAATATTGGTCGGCATGTATTTTTAGATAATATAACTACCCCTGAGCAGCTACAATTTAGGCTAGAAGAGCTAAAGTCAAAAGCAACTAAATATCAGTTTGCCATTGCAATAGCACACCCCTACCCCGAAACTATCGATTTTTTACGCCAAGCTTTGCCGCAATTAATCGAGCAAGGATTTGAACTGGTACCAGTATCACAGCTGGTAGAACGTAAGTATGTACAAATAGCCCAACAACAAGCCATTTCATTAAACTGATGGAGTAAGCGAACGCCTTACCCCAACAGTTAATTTAACTCAATTATAAGTATGGTATTTATAAAACAAATGTCGCTACCTTGGCATTTAGATCTGTAGCTCTGTCTTTTAATACTTCGGCTTGGCTTAAATGCGCGGTAGCTGAGGTAGTTATTTCATCGGTTACATCTTTAATAGCAACCGTATTTCTAGTAATTTCATTGGTCACTTGCGTTTGCTCTTCTGCTGCAACCGCTATTTGACCCGCCATATCAGAAATCTCATTTACCGCCAAAGTAATTTCTTCTAGTGCGTGTGCGGCAGCATTTACATCATCCACACTATTGTTGGCATAGCCCTTACTGCTGTCCATCAAGCTCACTGCTTTTTTAGTGGTGTTTTGTAAGGTTTCTATAGTGGTATAAATTTCGGCTGTAGAGTTTTGTGTTCTTCTTGATAACACGCGCACTTCATCGGCAACCACTGCAAAACCACGCCCCTGCTCTCCCGCACGGGCGGCCTCTATTGCAGCATTAAGCGCTAAGAGATTTGTTTGCTCAGCAATTTCTTGAATGGTAGTTAAAATGCTCGATATAGCCTGAGCATGCAAACTTAATTCACCAATAACTGTGGTAGTTTGGTCTATTTCGCCCGCGAGTGAATTAATCGTGTTTCTGGTTTTATCAACTAACAACTTACCTTCACGGCTACTTTGTGCCGATTGTTGCGATGCGGTTGCAGTGTTTTCTGCATTAGCGGCAATTTCATGGGTTGCACTCGCCATTTCTGTGACCGCGGTAGCAACCATAGCCACTTCTTGTTGCTGACGCTGCAACTCACTGACACTGCTTTGGTTGGTGATTAAGCTTTTCTCTGCATCAAAGTCTAAGTCAGTAGCTAATTGACGAATATGACTGATCAGTTCATGTTGGCTGCTAACAAAACGATTAAAACTATCAGCCAGAACCCCAACTTCATCTTGCGTATCAACAGTTATACGTTGAGTTAAATCACCGTTACCATCTGCAATTGTTGATAAAGCTTGCGATACTCGGCTCAAAGGTGCGAGCAATACACCCAATAGCCATGAAATAGCCAACACACTCAGTAAAAGTGCTACCGCAACCAGCACTAATTGAGTCAGCAATAAACTAATAAGCGGAGCCTCTAAAGTTTGTTTATCCAATACAAACAACAACTGCCAATCTGTATTGTTAATGTTTTCACCCCAAACTAGCTTCTCTCGGCCTTCAACCTCAAAATAAACAGGAGTGAATTCACCGTTTTGGCTGTTAGATAAAATCAATTGATGATTTATTTTCGAGTCAATACGCGTAATATCTGCCATTACTTTTCTAGCGTCTTTATAGGCAATCACAGTGCCATCTTTATGCATCATAATGGCGTATCCATCTGCAGGTAAAGACATTGTATTGACGCTATCGACCAAGGTCTCAATCGACAAATCCCCCGCAACCACACCGCTTTGCGTGGTTTTAGCAATAGAAACAACCAACTGATTAAACGCGGTATCTAAATAAGGTTTGGTAATTACGGTGCTACTTTGAAGCAGTGCTTGTTTATACCATGGACGAGTGCGCGGATCGAAGCCGGTGCGATCAATACTGGGATCAGAGTCAGTCATTTTTCCGCTACTATCTCCAAAGTAAGTTAACTGAAAGCCACCTGAAAATGCTGCTTGCTGAAGTGCGCTGAGCGTGTTGCCCTCAACCTTATTCGCAACCGATTTAATTATCTGCTGACGACTAGCTAGCCAATCTTCAATACTCGTAGCCTGTTGCTTACCAGATTGGCTTACGTTATCAATACTGCTTTTTAGCAGTAACGCTTTTTGAGAGGTATAGCTATTCCACGACAGCAATAAAATAATAACGGCTAGGGCAAGAACGACCGATAGCAAGATTTTTTTCTTTAGTGAATATGAGTTCATATTGAGTGTAAATACTCGCGTTAAATGAAATTGAAAGGCAACAAACCAGTAATTAAATGACTTAATTTAGGCTACGATTTGAGCGATAAGTCGCTCAGGTGCGCGAATATTTTCATATACCCAAATTAAAAACAAACTAAAATCATGTATTTAAATTAAAACCAAACTTATTCATTAATTTTAAATAGCGTATATTTAATTAAAAGATACATAGATGTGACTAGAGGTAAGCAGAACAAGAAAAACGATACTTTCTATTAACCTTTTTAGTTAGCTTTTTTAGTTAAAAAAAAGCCCCGCATTTTCATGCAGGGCTTTATCAGTTTTTTAGTGCGACTAACTCATCGCGCTTTGTAATTTTTTCATTGCTGTTTTTTCCAGCTGGCGAACACGCTCTGCTGATACGCTGTATTTTTCAGCCAGCTCTTGCAGTGTTGCTTTATCGTCTGACAACCAACGAGCACTAACAATATCTTGAGAACGCTCATCAAGAGTTTTCAAAGCGCTAAATAAACGCGTATGTGACTGTTCTTGCCATTGTTGCTGTTCAATGTCGTCAGCTAAATCAGCAGAACCATCGGTTAAGTACTGTACCGGTGAGTAAGTACTAGTTGGCGCGTCATCATTATCGTCGCCAGTTAAATCAAAGCCCATGTCTTGGCCGCTCATACGCGATTCCATTTCACGTACTTCTTTTTCACTCACACCTAGCTCGCTAGCTACTGTGCTCACTTCAGCTTGGTTAAACCAACCTAAACGCTTTTTATTTTTACGTAAGTTAAAAAACAATTTACGTTGTGCTTTGGTCGTGGCCACTTTAACGATACGCCAGTTTTTAAGCACAAACTCATGAATTTCGGCTTTAATCCAATGAACGGCAAATGAAACCAAACGTACACCCACTGATGGGTCAAAACGTTTTACTGCTTTCATCAGTCCGATGTTACCTTCTTGAATTAAATCAGCTTGAGGTAACCCGTAACCCGAGTAGCTTTTAGCTATGTGCGCTACAAAGCGCAAATGCGACATAATGAGTTGCTTTGCAGCACTAAGATCGCCTTCTTCCTGAAGTCTTTTTGCAAGTTCCTGCTCTTGCTCAACTTTAAGCATAGGAATAGTACTAACAGCTTGAAGGTAGCCGTCCATACTTGCGCTTTGTTGCCCAACTGTAAGTGCCATTGCGTATAAATCTTTACTCATTTTTCACCTCGGTGATAAACATTTGAAACCATCTTAGCACTCTTTTAGTAAGAGTGCTAACTTGAATTTAAAACTTTTTTGAATCATAAATCAAGTGGTTTTTTTAGTGTTAAGTCAGTCTACGCTAGGCGACTGAATAACCTATGAATTGATTTAGCCAAAACAAAAATAACCTTTTTGCTTTGGCTTTTTTATTATTTTAAACTTAAAACATGACAGTTTTAAGAATTATATTAGAGCCCTAAACCTTATCAGGTTCTATTTCTGAGATGTAACGATTAACCGATAAGTAAGAACCAATAAAACCCAAACTAGTAGCAAGTAATACCAACGCGCCAAACTCATTAAGACTAAGCCCTATTAGCGTAAAACTGGTTTGATACACCCCTGCAACACTGCTTACTGCAGCAGATAGCCACCACATCATTAATGCTACGCATATAAAAGCAAACAATCCGCCAATCACACCATACCAAATGCCAGTCCATAAAAAGGGAGCGTGTATAAAGGTATTAGTTGCCCCAACTAGCTTCATCACCTGTATTTCTTCTTTTTTATCCATAATAGATAAACGAATTGTATTGCCTATAATTAGCGTCACTGAGGTAAGTAATAGTAGCGCAATCGTGATTACACTCTCTTTTAACAAACTTAGTAATGCATTTAGGCGCTCAAGCCAAGCGATATCAAGCTTGCCAAAGTCAACTTCGCGTTCGGCTTCAAGTTTTTTAAGCAATTGCTTAGCTGCATTAGGTTGGCTATGTCGTTGTGTTGGTGTGACTAAAACTACATTCGGTAACGGGTTGGTATCTAAATACTCTAAAGCCTGACCAAAGCCAGACATTTCTTTGAACTCATCCAAAGCCTCAGTGCGAGAAATAAAAGTCACAGTTTGTATTTCGGGATATAGCGCTAAGCGTTTAACTAAGGTTTGCGTTTCTTTCTCGCTCATATTTTCTTTTACAAACAAGGATATTTCGCTGGCTTGCTCAAAACCACTACTCACTTGCTGCACATTTTTTACCACTAAATATAGTGTAGCGGGCAAGGTTAAACTCAAACCGAGTACTGCAATGGTCATCATTGAAGCCAATGGCGTGCGCCACATTTCTCCTAGGCTGTACACACCTTGGCGAAAAATATTAATAATAAAAAAGTAACCGCCAGAGAATACTGACTTTTTTTGTTTATCATTACTATTTTGACGGCTTTTGAACAGTAAACTCATAATCCCCCCTCAGCCAGTGGATCTTGGCTCATTCGTCCATCATGAAGCGTTAAACTGCGGTACTTCATCCGTGACACTAAGCCCAAATCATGAGTGGCAATTAAAACCGTGGTGCCATGTTTATTAAAGTCTTCAAACAGGCGTAATATTTCCATTGATAATTCAGGGTCTAAGTTACCGGTAGGTTCATCGGCTAGCAATATAGGTGGCGAATTGACGATGGCTCGTGCAATCCCGACTCGTTGTTGTTCACCACCAGAAAGTGTAGAAGGGTGACAGCGCACTTTATCTAACAAGCCTACTTTATCAAGCGCTCCATGTACACGTTTGGCAATTTGCTTGTGGTGAGTCCCTTCAATAATTAAGGGCAAAGCAACGTTATCAAATACCGTATATCGCTCTAATAATCGATGATTTTGAAAAATAATACCAATGTCGCGACGTGCATACGGAATTTGACGGGAATTTAATTTATTTAAATCCACGCCATTAATAAACACGTTTCCTGCAGAAGGACGTTCCATTAAGCTAATAAGCTTTAATAGTGTACTTTTACCAGCCCCACTGTGACCAGTTAGAAAGGCCAATTCGCCAGGCTTTATATGAAAGTTCACTTTTTCAAGCGCACGGTGTCCACCGGCATAGGTTTTACTTACTTGCTGAAAATTTATCATTTTTTATTATTGCCAATTTATTGTTAGCCTTAGGCTCTAAAATAAAATGGTATTCCTCGCAATTAAAAAGGGAGCAGGCTCCCTTTTGGTAAATTAAGCGTCGTCCTCATCTTGACTAAATAGCGCGTCAATAAAGTCATCGCTCTTGAAGGTACGTAAATCATCAATACTTTCACCTACGCCAATGTAACGAATAGGAATATTAAACTTATCGGCAACGGCAAAAATAACCCCACCTTTAGCAGTACCATCAAGCTTTGATAATGTGATACCTGTTAAACCTACACATTGATTAAATAAGTTTACTTGGCTAATTGCATTTTGGCCTGTACCAGCATCAATAGTCAGCATCACTTCATGAGGTGCATCAGGGTCTACTTTTTTCATTACACGGGCTATTTTTTCAAGCTCTTGCATTAAGTTATCTTTATTTTGCAAGCGCCCTGCTGTATCAGCAATTAACACATCGACATTACGTGCTTTTGCAGCTTGAAAAGCATCAAATACTACCGATGCACTATCAGCACCTGTATGTTGAGCTATTACCGGAATGCTGTTGCGTTCACCCCATACTTGAAGCTGCTCTACCGCTGCAGCTCTAAAAGTATCACCGGCAGCAAGCATGACCGACTTACCTTGATTTTGGAATTGCTTGGCCATTTTACCAATGGTGGTGGTTTTACCTACGCCGTTTACCCCTACCATTAAAATAACAAAAGGTTTTTTATCTGCTGGTATTTCTAAAGGCTGCTCTGCTGTTTTTAGCATAGTTGCCATTTCTTGTTTCATAAGCTCATAAAGCGCATCACCATCTTTAAGTTGCTTGCGATCGGCTGCATCAGTTAAATTATCAATAAGCTTCATGGTGGTATCAACACCGAGATCAGCAGTAAGTAACTGAGTCTCTAGCTCTTCAAATAATTCGTCGTCAATTTTTTTACCGCTAAAAATTGACGAAAAACCAGAGCCAATATTAACTCGAGTTTTAAGTAAGCCTTTTTTGAGACGAGAGAAAAAGCCTTCTTTTTTAGGTTTTTCCGCTTTCTTTGCTTCTTCCTCTGCAAGCTCTGCGGTCAGTCGCTGTTGCTCTAGGCGTTCAGCCTCTTCTTCAGCTGCAATACGCTGTTGTTCTAAACGCTCACTCTCTGCTTGTTCTGCTGCAATACGCTGTTGCTCTAAACGCTCATTCTCAGCTTTTTCTGCTGCAATACGCTGTTGTTCTAAACGCTCATTCTCAGCTTGCTCTGCTGCAATACGCTGTTGCTCTAAACGCTCATTCTCAGCTTGCTCTGCAGCAATACGCTGTTGTTCTAAGCGCTCGTTTTCAGCTTGTTCTGTTGCAATACGCTGTTGTTCTAAACGCTCATGCTCAGCCGCAATACGCTGTTGTTCTAAGCGCTCATTCTCAGCTTGTTCTGCTCCAATACGCTGTTGCTCTAAACGCTCATTCTCAGCTTGTTCTGCTGCTATGCGCTGTTGCTCTAAACGCTCATTCTCAGCTTGTTCTGCTTCAATGCGCTGTTGCTCTAAACGCTCATTCTCAGCTTGTTCAGCCGCAATACGTTGTTGTTCTAGGCGATCATTCTCAGCTTTTTCAGCTGCTATACGCTCTTGCTCTAACAACATTTGCGCTTCTTGTTCTGCTAAACGTTGAGCTTGCTCTTGTCTTTGCTGCTCGGCATCTGCCTGTTGTTTAGCCAATAGCTCAGCGTTAGCTTGTTCAATCGCTTGTTTTTCTGCTGCCGCAGCGCGTTGTGCTTGCGCCTGTTTTTCTTGCTCTAAACGCTCTGTCTCTGCTTTTTCGGCAGCTATTTGTTGTTCGGCTTTTTCAGCTTGCTCTTGCGCTAAACGTTCTGCTTCAGCTTGTTCAGCTGCAATTCGGGCTTGTTCTAAACGTTCGGCTTCAGCTTGCAAACGCTCTGCCTCGGCCTTCTCTGCTGCTAAGCGCTCCTGTTCGGCTTTTTCTGCCTGCTCGTTTGCTAATGCTTGTTGTTTATCAGCTTCTGCTTGTTTTTTATCTGACTTGCCAAAACCGAGCCACGACATGAATTTACTTTTTTTTGCCATACTTGCTAATAACCACTTATAAAAATCTGATAAACTAACGATAATGATAGCGTGCTTTTAAGCCTAAATAATTGCTTTTTAGCAACACGTTATCCTCGAGGGTGCATAATAGTAACACTTTTAGCGCAGTTGAAAAATGACACGCCGTGATATGATTGCAATATTATCTGAGCTAGATCATAGATACCAATTTTTAGTGAGTTAAATGAGAAAAAAAAACACACAAAATAACACCACCCATAAATCAGCCGATGGCTTTATTAGAATCATTAGCGGCCAATTTCGCGGTCGTAAACTGCCAGTAAAAGACGTTCAAGGCTTGCGCCCTACAACCGACAGAATAAAAGAAACGGTATTCAATTGGTTAATGCACGACACCCGCGATGCGCGCACTCTCGATTGCTTTGCCGGCTCTGGTGGTTTAGGATTTGAAGCGCTATCTCGCTTTGCTAAAAACACCACATTTTTAGAGCTTGATGCGTTAGCAGCAAAACAGCTAACGCAAAATGTTACCACCCTTAATGCGCAAAATGCACAGGTACTCAATACTAATACCCTGACCTTTCTTGAAAGCAAAAACACCAGTGAGGCATTTAATTTAGTTTTTATTGACCCGCCATTTCGCAAAAATTTAGCCCAATCATGCTGTGATTTATTAGAAAATAATCAATGGCTCGACCCTGACGCACTGATATACGTTGAGGTAGAAACGGAGTTAAGCTCGTTTAAAGCACCTAGTAACTGGTTGTTAATAAAAGAGAAAAAAGCTGGGCAAGTTTTTTGCAGGCTATACCAACGGTATATAAATTAACACTGTTTTAGCGGTCGGGTTTCTGTTAATATTATCCTTTACATGTGGTGTTGCTTCGGATTACAATACCGCACCATTTTTGAACCACTTGATCAATGTTTGATCAACTTGAGCAACGCTCATAATTTAGGTAGGTGAATTTTTAATGCCAGTAATTAAAGTAAGAGAGAACGAACCGTTTGACGTAGCACTTCGTCGCTTCAAGCGTTCATGTGAAAAAGCAGGTATCCTTTCAGAAGTTCGTCGTCGCGAGCACTATGAAAAACCAACAGCTGAGCGTAAGCGTAAAAAAGCAGCTGCTGTTAAACGTCACATGAAAAAACTTTCTCGTGATAACGCTCGTCGCGTTAAATTATACTAATATATTAGGTCTTGTATAAATGAGCCTTTTAATAACGCTAAAAGATGCGCAAAAAGATGCGATGAGAGCTAAAGACAAACAACGTCTTAATCCTATTCGCATGGTACTTGCTGCAATCAAGCAACGTGAAATTGACGAGCAAATAACACTAGACGACGCAGATATTACCTCCGTTATAGTGAAGCTTGTTAAACAACGTCGCGACTCTTACACTCAGTACAAAGATGCTGGGCGTGATGATTTAGCTGAAATTGAAGCCAATGAGATTACAGCACTTGAAGCTTTTTTACCTCAACAATTGAGTGAAGAAGAAATCATTGCTCTCATTGACGCGGCTATTGCTGATACTAACGCAGCAGGTATGCAAGACATGGGTAAAGTAATGGGTATAATCAAAAGCAAAGCCGAAGGTCGTGCCGATATGGGCAAAATCTCAGGTTTAATTAAGCAACGATTAACTGCCTAATACTCCCACATACATTAAGTATGATTGAAGTAAACCGAGCCTTGAGCTCGGTTTCTTCGTTTAGAGCACTTCAAAAAAATATGCATTTGTGTTCCAATCTCTGCGTATTATAATTCGCTTTTAACACTTTTATATTTACCTTAGGGCTGTACTTTAAACAATGGCTGGAAAGATCCCACGCAACTTTATCGATGATTTATTGGCACGAACCGATATTGTCGACCTGATTGACTCAAAGGTAGGGTTGAAAAAAGCGGGCAAAGACTATCAAGCTTGCTGTCCTTTTCACAATGAAAAATCGCCTTCGTTTACTGTATCGCAAGATAAACAGTTTTATCATTGCTTTGGCTGTGGCGCTAACGGCAATGCTATTTCTTTTGTTATGGAATATGACAAACTTGAGTTTGTTGATGCAATTGAAGAGCTAGCCAGTTTACTTAACCTAGATGTTCCTCGCGAACAAGGAAGTAGTAATGGCCCAGAACGCACCGCAGCACAAAAACGTTCAGACTACGATTTAATGCTCCATGCAGCGCGTTTTTATCAACACCAGTTAAAACATCATAGTAATTCTGAAACAGTAATAGACTATGTAAAAGGTCGCGGCTTAAGCGGCGCAACAGTTAAAAAGTTTATGATGGGCTATGCGCCCAGCGAATGGGAAGGCCTCTGCCAACAGCTTGGACGTAATCAAGAACAAAAAGAGCAATTAGTTGAGCTGAAGCTCGCATCTGAAAAAACGCCAGGTAAGCAATTCGATTTTTTCCGTGATCGTTTAATGTTTCCTATTCGTGATAAACGCGGTCGCGTAATTGCTTTTGGTGGCCGTGTAATGCAAGCAGATCAGGGGCCAAAATATTTAAACTCTCCTGAAACACGAATATTCCACAAAGGCTTTGAACTTTATGGCCTTTATGAAGCAAAACAAGCACACAAAAAACTCGATCATATACTTATAGTCGAAGGTTATATGGACGTCGTTGCGCTGGCTGAACAAGGAATAGAATACGCAGTTGCCGCACTCGGCACAGCGACAACCAGCGAGCATATGCACACCTTATTTAGAACCACTGACAAAGTTATTTGTTGCTACGACGGTGACCGTGCAGGTAAAGATGCCGCGTGGCGTGCACTGGAAAATGCACTTCCTTACTTAAACGATGGCAAAGCACTGCATTTTGTATTTTTACCCGATGGTGAAGACCCTGATTCACTCGTTCAACAAGAAGGTAAAGAGGCTTTTGAGCAGCGCCTAGAAAACGCCGATGACTTCACTAAAGTGCTGTTTAATAAACTAAGTAAAGAGATTGATTTAACGCTCGATTCCGGTAAGGCTAAGTTACTCAGTGCAGCACTGCCATTAATTGAAAAAATCCCAAGTGAGTTCTATCAAGAAAATATCTTGGAGCAACTTGGCAGATTAATTGGTCGCACCCGTGAGCAACTCAATAATCACTTAAAAACACCAAAACAGCAGCAGGCAATTGAACGTAAATTTAAAATTACACCGATGCGCCAAGCGATAGGCATTTTAGTTCAGCACCCTAATTTGGCAAAAAGCGTGCCCTACTTGCCTGATTTAGCACAAATGAATATTGCAGGAATCGGCTTGTTATTACGCCTACAACATCAAGCGTTACAAAAAGATGGTATTACCACTGCACAAATTCTCGAATCATTTAGAGACACTGATGACTATGAGCCACTAACTAAGTTGGCTACATGGCAACATCAAATAAATGAAGAGCGTTTAGAGACTGTTTTTCAAAATACTTTTAAATTTATTGAAGATCAGTGTTTAAATTATCGACTAGAGACCCTATTAATAAAAGACAAGACACAGGGCTTAAATAGCGATGAACGACTAGAATGTCATTTGCTAATGACAGCGTTAAAAGCAACGAACAGCTAGTCAGATTTGATTTAGGCTGTTATACTGTGCTATTCACTGCGTCACATTATTCTGGTTAGCCTTTGAGCAAACTCCATGATGGCGCCTGTTGTATCAACTTATCAGAGTGGAAGAAACAATCTCTATGGATCCAACTCCTCAGTCACAATTAAAACTTCTGATTCAAAAAGGTAAAGAGCAAGGTTATTTAACTTTTGCAGAAGTTAATGATCACCTTCCACAAGATATTATCGACTCAGATCAAGTAGAAGATATCATTAGCATGATTAATGACATGGGTATCAAGGTTAGCGAAAACGCGCCTGATGCTGATGAATTAATGATGCAAGAAACCACGACAGACGAAGACGCAGCGGAAGCTGCCGCTGCAGCCCTTGCTACTGTAGAAAAAGAAATCGGCCGTACAACAGACCCTGTTCGCATGTATATGCGTGAAATGGGTACTGTTGAACTTCTTACCCGTGAAGGCGAAATTGTTATCGCTAAACGTATTGAAGAAGGCATTAACCAAGTACAGATTTCGGTTGCTGAATACCCAGAAGCGATCACTTACCTACTTGAACAGTGGGATAAATTTGAAGCAGAAGAGATGCGCCTTAGCGACATTATCTCTGGCTTTTTCGATCCTGATGCAGACGAAGCACCACCAATTGCTGCCACTAACATTGGTTCTGAATTAAGCGAAAAACAGCTTGATGACAGCGACGATGATGATGACAGCGATGATGAAGACGAAGAAGAAGTAGATACAGGTCCAGATCCTGAAGAAGCGCGCATCCATTTCGAAAACTTACGTGATTTATACACTAAAGCACGTGAAACATTCGATAAGAAAGGTCGCTCTCATCCAGAATCTCAAGCCGCTATTTTAGAAATTGGTGAGTTGTTCAGAACCTTTAAACTTGTGCCTAAACAATTTGACCGCATGGTTAATAACATGCGTGAAATGATGGACCGAGTTCGCGTTCAAGAACGTCTTATCATGAAGCATGCAGTACAAGTTTCAAAGCTTCCAAAGAAAACCTTTGTTAAGCACTTTGCAAACAACGAAACTGACACAGCATGGCTTGATATTGAAATTGCAGCTAACGAAAAGCATTCAGCTAAACTTGAAGAAGTGAAGCCTGAAATACTTCGCTGTATTAGCAAACTTTCTTCAATGGAAGAAAGCACTGGCTTAAGCATTGAACGTATTAAAGATATAAACCGTCGCATGAGTATTGGTGAAGCGAAAGCGCGCCGTGCTAAAAAAGAGATGGTAGAAGCGAACTTACGTCTGGTAATTTCAATCGCTAAAAAATACACCAACCGTGGCTTACAGTTCTTGGATTTAATTCAAGAAGGTAATATTGGTTTGATGAAAGCGGTTGATAAGTTTGAATACCGTCGTGGTTATAAGTTCTCTACTTATGCTACGTGGTGGATTCGCCAAGCAATTACTCGCTCTATTGCTGACCAAGCAAGAACGATCCGTATTCCAGTACATATGATTGAAACGATCAATAAATTGAACCGTATTTCACGTCAAATGTTACAAGAAATGGGTCGTGAGCCAAATCCAGAAGAATTAGCTGAACGCATGATGATGCCTGAGGATAAAATCCGTAAGGTACTTAAGATTGCAAAAGAGCCAATTTCAATGGAAACACCAATTGGTGATGATGAAGATTCGCACTTAGGCGACTTCATTGAAGATACTACTATTGATTCGCCTATCGATTCGGCAACAATGGAGTCTCTTCGTGGCGCAACTAACGATGTGCTCGCTGGCTTAACTGCCCGTGAAGCGAAAGTACTACGTATGCGTTTTGGTATTGATATGAATACCGACCACACGTTAGAAGAAGTAGGTAAGCAGTTTGATGTAACACGTGAGCGTATTCGTCAAATTGAAGCGAAGGCACTACGTAAATTACGTCACCCTTCTCGCTCTGATTTACTGAAAAGCTTTTTAGACGCTAAATAATCTAGCGTTACATTATGAGTTAACTCAAAAGGCCGCTGTAGCGGCCTTTTTTCTATTTCAAGGAAATAAACATGGCTTGGATCCAAATCCGTATCAATGCCAATGCTGCAACCGCAGATGCAGTTAGTGACTTATTAATGGAAGCTGGTAGTGCTTCTGTTACTTTTATTGATGCTAAAGACACCCCTATTTACGAACCCAAAATTGGCACAGTCGTTTTTTGGGCTGATACCACAGTAATTGGTCTGTTCGAAGCTAATCACGATATGAACGCCGTGGTTGCGTTATTAAAGCGCCATGATGAGCTCAAAGACAATTTAGTTTACAAAATCGAGCAACTCGAAGACAAAGATTGGGAACGTGAGTGGATGGATAACTTCCACCCTATTCAATTTGGCGAAAAACTATGGATTTGCCCTAGCTGGCGCGATATTCCAGATCCAGACGCAGTCAATGTGCTACTTGATCCAGGCCTTGCATTTGGTACTGGCACGCACGCCACTACCGCGCTGTGTTTAAAGTGGCTTGAAAGCCAAGACTTAAGCGGCAAAACGGTAGTCGATTTTGGTTGTGGTTCAGGCATATTAGGCATTGCAGCAATTAAACTAGGTGCAGAGCGCATGATAGGAATAGACATTGACCCGCAAGCGCTAGAAGCAAGCTTAGATAACGCTAACCGTAATGGCGTTGCTGACAAGCTTGAAGTTTATCTACCAGAAAACCAACCTGAATTTACAGCCGATATTGTTGTGGCAAATATTTTAGCGCAACCTCTGCGTGAGCTTCATAGTGTGATTTTAGGCTTATTAAAACCAGGCGGTAAAATTGCCATGTCGGGCATTTTAGAAGAGCAAGCAAAATCGGTTGCCGATATATATGCGCCCTTTATTGAACTTGATGAGATTGCCATTGAAGGCGACTGGACCCGAGTCAGTGGCATTAAAAAAGCATAATAGTGCGTTTTTAAAAGTTTAGAGTATTAACTCAAAAGTCGTTTCTAGAGCCTGTATTTAACAGGCTTTACTATTTTTTTACATAATAAAAAATAAAGATTTTTTATTATAAAAACAACGACCGTTCAAAATTCACACAAATAAACCGCTTCGTCATACGGTTATCAAATGTCAATACGAAAAGAGCAAAAAAAAGTCACTTTTGTTCAATTTATAGCCTTTGATTTTTGCGCAAAAAGCCGTAAACTTAGCGCCCCTTGAAAAGAGGCCTATTGAATATCGTGCGTATCGGTTCATACCAACTTGAGAATAATGTCATTGTCGCGCCTATGGCGGGCATAACAGACAGACCATTTAGACAGTTATGTCGTCGTTTAGGCGCTGGCCTTGCTGTGTCTGAAATGCTGTCGTCTAATCCGAAGGTTTGGAAAACCGAAAAGTCGATGAACCGAATGGATCATTCTGGTGAGTCGGGTATACGTGCGGTGCAAATTGCAGGAGCAGACCCTGAGCTTATGGCACAGGCCGCACAATTCAATGTTGCAAACGGTGCACAGATCATAGATATCAATATGGGGTGCCCAGCAAAAAAAGTGAACAAGAAACTTGCAGGCTCAGCCTTATTACAGTTTCCAGAACTCGTGGAAGAGATTATTGATGCCGTCGTTAATGCGGTTGATATACCTGTAACACTTAAAATCCGTACTGGATGGGATCAGGACAACCGTAATGGTGTAGAGATTGCAAGAATAGCTGAACGTTATGGCATTGCATCACTGGCTGTACATGGGCGCACGCGCGCATGTATGTACAAAGGTGATGCTGAGTACGCCACAATTAGGGATATAAAACGTTCAGTGTCGATACCTGTGGTTGCTAATGGTGATATTACATCACCTGAAAAAGCAAAGCAGGTTTTGGACTATACGGGTGCAGATGCCATCATGATTGGTCGAGCCGCCCAAGGTCGCCCTTGGATATTTAGGGAGATAGACCACTATTTGCGAACTGGTGAACATATGCAGCCACCTGCTATTGCAGAGGTGCGCAGTATTTTAATGGAGCATTTAACCAACCTCCATATGTTTTACGGTGAGCCAATGGGAGCACGAATCGCTCGCAAACATGTATCTTGGTATTTGCAAACCCATGACAGTGACGGTCAGTTTAGGCGAGTATTTAATGCGCTCGACAATTCCGAGGAACAGGTCGTCGCATTAGAGCAATACTTTAAAACACTAGCAGCTAACTAAGAAAGAAAGAGACTTTATAATGTTCGAACAAAACGTGACTTCTCCATTTATCACAAACCCTCATGTTCAGTCACACGAGAAACCGCAGCCATTGCGTGATGCAGTAAAAAAAGCTGTTCACCACTACTTAAAACAGCTTAACGGTCAAGATGTGCAAGACGTTTACGACCTTGTTCTTTCTGAGCTAGAAGCGCCATTGCTTGAAGAAGTAATGACTTACACACGTGGTAACCAAACTCGTGCGGCAATTCTACTAGGTATCAACCGTGGTACTTTACGTAAAAAGCTTAAAAAATACGGTATGAACTAATACCTAAGGTATTGATGCCGTAATTGCTTTACCGCGCTTGCTGATTCAATACACTGAGTGTTTTATAAAACACTCTTAAAAAAGCACCTTAGGGTGCTTTTTTTATATGCAACATTTATTAACGAAATTGCAAAATGCTCACGCTTTATGGGTCGTTATAAGTCGTTTTTTGAGTCGTAATCAGTTAAAATACGCGCTTCTAAGCTAGCTCATTAACTGAGGAAATCAAACTACAATGGATACACATCGTCCTATACGTCGCGCACTTTTGAGTGTGTCAGACAAAACCGGTATTGTTGAATTTGCCCGTGCACTAGAAGCACAAGGTGTTGAAATACTTTCAACTGGCGGCACTTGTAAACTACTTGCTGATAATGCGATTAAAGTTACCGAAGTATCAGATCACACCGGTCACCCTGAGATCATGGATGGTCGCGTAAAAACCCTTCACCCAAAAATTCATGGCGGTATCCTTGCTCGTCGTGGCCAAGATGAAGACGTAATGGCAGATAACAACATTGCTGCTATCGACATCGTTGTAGTTAACTTATACCCCTTTGCGAACACTGTCGCTCAAGAAAACTGCAGCCTTGAAGATGCTATTGAAAACATCGATATTGGTGGCCCAACCATGGTGCGTGCAGCAGCTAAAAATCACAAAGATGTGACGATTGTTGTTAACGCAAGCGACTACGACCGTGTTATCAGCGAAATGCAAAATAATAACGCCTCAACCACCTACAAAACCCGCTTTGATTTAGCTATTGCCGCCTATGAGCACACAGCGCAATACGATGGTATGATTGCTAACTACTTCGGTAAAATGGTTCCTGATTACACAGAAGAAGCCGCTGAAGATACTAAGTTCCCACGTACTATTAATATGCAATTCACTAAAAAGCAAGATATGCGTTACGGTGAAAATTCGCATCAAGATGCCGCGTTTTATGTTGAAAACGACATCACTGAAGCGTCTGTGGCGACAGCGACTCAGCTACAAGGTAAAGCATTATCGTTTAACAATATTGCCGATACCGATGCCGCACTTGAGTGTGTTAAAGAATTTGATGTACCTGCGTGTGTTATTGTAAAACATGCTAATCCATGTGGTGTTTCAATTGGCGACAATATCTTAGAAGCGTACGATCGCGCTTTTAAAACAGATCCAACGTCAGCGTTTGGCGGCATCATTGCTTTTAACCAAGAGCTTGATGCCAACACCGCACAAGCGATTGTTGAACGTCAATTTGTTGAAGTTATTATCGCACCAAGCGTGAGTGCAGAAGCCGCTCAAATAGTATCAGCTAAACAAAACGTGCGTTTATTAGAGTGTGGTGAGTTCTCTGCTAAAGGCACAGGCCATGACATTAAACGCGTTAATGGCGGCGTTCTAATTCAAGACCGTGATTTAGGTATGGTAACGCAAGGCGACTTAACGGTTGTCTCTAAGCGCCAGCCTTCTGAGCAAGAACTTAAAGACTTACTGTTCTGCTGGAAAGTGGCTAAATTTGTTAAATCAAACGCCATTGTTTATGCCCGCGACGGTATGACTATTGGTGTTGGTGCAGGCCAAATGAGCCGCGTTTACTCAGCTAAAATTGCCGGTATTAAAGCCGCTGATGAAAACCTTGAAGTTAAAGGCTCAGTTATGGCATCAGATGCATTTTTCCCATTCCGTGATGGCATTGATGCTGCAGCCGCAGCAGGTATTACCGCGGTTATTCAACCGGGTGGTTCAATGCGCGATGAAGAAGTAATTGCCGCAGCTGATGAAGCTGGTATGGCAATGGTGTTTACGGGTATGCGCCATTTCCGCCATTAATCGCTTAAAGAGCTAACTGCTTCAGTTAGCTCTTTTTGTTTGCATCAAATTCACGTATTCTGCTTATTCTATAACCATGACTAACAATTATAATGTGAAGGATTAGACGATGAAATTTGCACTAAAATCTCTACTGGTTGCCACGCTGTCATTAAGTTCAACAATGGCATTAGCACACAACCATGGCCACGACTCAGCATTAACAAATGCAGTTAAAGCAAGCGAGCGCAGCAGTGAACGCGACCAATACCGCAATCCTGTAGAAACCCTCGAGTTTTTTGGCTTTAAACCAACAATGACTGTTGTAGAAATTGCGCCTGGCGGTGGTTGGTATAGTGAAATTTTAGCGCCAGCATTAAAAGAGCAAGGCACCTATTATGCCGCGCATTTTCCTGCTGATTCATCGGTAGGTTACTACCAACGTTCTCTTGCTGGCTTTAAAGCTAAAATCGCTGAAGATGCCCGCTTTAGTGACGTTAAACTTACTGAGTTTGCTCCTTCTACTCATTTAGATATTGCCCCTGCAAGTAGCGCCGATATGGTACTTACTTTTCGTAATGTCCATAACTGGTTCATGAGTAAAGACAAAGACGCAGCAAGCAATGCATTTAAGTCTTTTTATACAGCACTTAAGCCTGGCGGCACTTTAGGCGTAGTTGAACATCGCCTACCCGAAGAGCAAGCCGATGAAATGCAAAAGTCATCAGGTTATATGAAGCAGAGTGTGGTTATTGCACTTGCTGAACAAGCAGGTTTTGAACTTGAAGCAAAAAGCGATATTAATGCAAACCCTCTTGATACAGCCGATCACCCTAAAGGGGTATGGACCCTTCCACCGAGCCTTAGACTTGGCGAGCAAGATGCCGCTAAATATAAAGCCATAGGTGAAAGCGACCGTATGACGCTGAAATTTAAAAAACCGCTTTAAATAGGATATTCGCCATGAATGTATTAGTCATTGGCAGCGGCGGCCGCGAACACGCACTTGCGTTTAAGGCCGCTCAAAATACAAAAGTAAACACTGTTTATGTTGCTCCAGGTAATGCGGGCACAGCCCTTGAGCCAAAACTTGAGAACGTAGCAATTAACGTTGAAGATCTTGATGGGCTACTTAGCTTTGCACAACAAAATAATGTTGAGCTAACCATTGTTGGTCCAGAAGTGCCGCTAGTATTAGGTGTTGTTGATAAGTTTCGTGAACACGGCTTAGCTATTTTTGGTCCAACCGCCGGTGCAGCCCAGCTTGAAGGGTCTAAATCGTTCACTAAAGACTTTTTAGCACGTCATGCTATCCCAACTGCTGATTACCAAACGTTTGAACAAATCGACCCTGCGCTTGCCTATTTAAAAGAGAAAGGCGCACCGATTGTTATAAAAGCTGATGGTTTAGCGGCCGGTAAAGGCGTGATTGTAGCCATGAACGAGCACGAGGCTGAAGAAGCCATTCGCGATATGCTTGCGGGTAATGCCTTTGGTGAAGCTGGCAGCCGCGTTGTCATCGAAGAGTTTTTAGAAGGTGAAGAAGCGTCGTTTATCGTAATGGTTGATGGTGAAAACGTACTGCCATTTGCAACTAGCCAAGATCATAAACGTGCTTACAATGGCGATGCTGGCCCAAATACTGGCGGTATGGGCGCTTATTCTCCGGCACCGGTAGTGACTGATGAAATTCATCAACGCATTATGAATGAAGTGATTTACCCTACGGTAGAAGGTATGGCTAGCGAAGGCCACCCGTACACTGGCTTTTTATATGCAGGCTTAATGATAGATGACACCGGCACACCAAAAGTAATTGAATATAACTGTCGTTTTGGCGACCCTGAAACACAACCTATGATGCTACGTTTGCAATCAGATTTAGTTGAGCTGATTGAAGCTGCTAACCGTGTAGAGCTTGATAAAACTACCATTGAGTTTGATTCACGCGCTGCTGTAGGTGTTGTTTTAGCTGCCAAAGGCTACCCAGATAGCTACCCGAAAGGCGATGCGATTAGTGGCCTGAAAGTAACTTACCCTGAAGGCGAAAAAGTTTTTCACGCAGGGACTAAGCAAGATGGCGATAACGTAGTAACTGCCGGTGGTAGAGTATTATGTGCAACGGCACTAGGTAATACCGTTACCGAAGCGCAACAACGTGCCTATAAACTGGTTGATGAAATCAGCTGGGACGGCATGGAATACCGTACAGATATAGCCTATCGTGCAATTGCTCGTGAAAAATAATTATTGAGTTTTACTCATTAAACTTTATAAGCGCAGATTATCTGCGCTTTTTACTGCTACACTATAAAAAAACAATCAGGGCACAGGTTAATATTGGAATTTAAAACCTTGCGCTATCATGCGATAGCGGTCGTAATACTAATTTTTATCTTTTTTATTATCAGCACATTGGCAACAAACTTTGTGATGCCATCTCGCTATACCATAGATAAAATAACTCCTGTTTACCTCGATCATGCATATTACATAGACAAGAGTAAAACACAAAACTTCGCAGAAGTAATGAGTAATAAAGCGCAATTTACAGAGCAAGAATTTAACGATATTCCTTGGAGTTTTCAACAGCAAAATTATTGGTTACGCCTTGATTTAGAAAACAAAAGCAGCAAAGAAGAAGATGTGGTGGCGCACTTTGATAATCCTATGGTGGATCACCTCACTATATATAGGCTCAATAGTAATAACCAGCTACTCGAAACTTATAAGCTTGGTGATAAAGAGCCGCGCCTTACTTTATTTAAGTACAGCGTTCCCCATATCCGTTTTAAGCTTGATGGCCAATCTAAACAACAATTAGTCATAAAAATAGATACCGTGGGGATTAGTAAAACCCCAATTCACTTATATCGCCATACTGTATTTGTTGACTTAGTGCGCTCTCAAACAGGCATTTGGGGTATTTTTGCTGGCGTACTACTAATGGCTTCGCTGTACAACTTATTGCTCTATTTTGGTATTAAAGAGCGTGTTTACTTGGTTTATATTGGCTACATTATTAGCGCTATTGCATTAATGGGAACCGTGCTCGGATTTGGTTTTTACTTATGGCCGCTTGAATGGCAATTATTTATTCACGAAAAAGTCATTGTGGTCAACTACACCATGGCGATTTTTACCCTCGCCTTTTGTACACTATTTTTGCGTTATCACAAAGACGGCTGCTGGCGTTATAAACTAAGCATCGGCTTATTAAGGCTGATGCTAGTTCTCGGTATATTGAGCTTTTTCATTCCCGAAAACATAGCTGCGCCGATATTTTTTGTAATTCTAGGATCGCAATATATTGTCTGCTTCATTTTAATTTATAACAAATTAAGAAGTGGTTTTCGTTGGGCTAAGTTTTACGTATTTTCGTGGGTACCACTGATCATTGGCGCAGCTATCCAACCTCTAGAGCTCACAGGTGTTATTTCCTATAGTTTTTCAATACGCCATGCATTTTTAGTTGCCATTTTGTGTGAAATTGTCCTAATGGCAATGGCACTTGCTGATCGGATTCGTTACCAGCGTGAGCAAGTTCTTTATCATGCAACACATACCCAACAAACCAAGCTACTCAATAGCGCCAAGCTAAAATATGCCTTTATGGCACTCAAGGCGCAGCAGCGCTCTACCACTTTATGTTTGGTGAAAATACGTCATTTTAACTCGCTAAATACCATTATTACCTCTTCGCAAGGATATGAGCTAATTAAGCATGTTGCTCACGAGCTTGAATGCAAATTAAGCTTTGAACGAGAGTTTTTTCATCTCAACAATGGTATTAATCAGCCAGCTAAAATTGCTGATTTGGGCAGTGGCGTATTTGCCTGCATTTCTACTAAAAAACAGAGTCAGCACACGTTCGAAGAATTACTCAAACAGATCTTAAATAAGTTACCAAAAACATATCAAATTAAAGGTCTAGACTTACAACTTAATTACAGTGTTGGCATTAGTGGTTACGGTAAACGTGATGATTTTGAGTTTTGGTTAAAACGAGGCTATTTAGCATTACACGACGCTAAACATAACCTAAGCAAAGTAAGCTCATCACTTGCGCATGACAACTTTACCATGGACGTTGCTCTTGCAGCCAAGCTACAGCAAGCGATAAGAGAGGATCAACTTGCACTTTATTATCAACCACAAGTGAGCTTAGAGGAGTGCAGTATACACGGCGCGGAAGCCCTACTACGCTGGCCAGATGCTGACTTTAAAAATATTTCGATAGAAAAGCTAATTATACTCGCCGAACACACTGGTATTATTAATGAATTAACAATTTGGGTTATTGAACAAGCCTGTAAAGACATTGCAAAGCTGGCATCCGATGACATAAGCAATCATAGTATTAGTATTAATTTAAGTGCAAAAAATCTAGCCATTACTAATTTGACTGAAAAAGTAGAGAATATTTTAATTAAATATCAAGTTGCCCCTCACTTATTAAAGTTTGAACTGACTGAATCTGCTTTTGTCGAAAACCAAGATGCATTAGTCACCTTGGTTGAGGAGCTTGCCACCTTGGGCGTTAAAGTGGTACTCGACGACTTTGGCACTGGTTATTCATCGCTTAGCTACTTGGTTAACTATCACTTTAGCGAACTTAAAGTAGATAAGTCATTCGTGTTTGATTTAACTGATAACCGTGCGCATCAGGTTATTGTGCAAACAGCCATAGATATGGCACATAATCTGGGCCTAACTATCACGATTGAGGGCGTAGAGACTCAAGAGGTTCATCAGCTACTTACAGCTATGAACGCCGACCGTACTCAAGGCTACCTGTATGCCAAAGCACTCTCTTATGATAATTATTTAGACTTCTTAAAAAGCCAATACAGCCTAAAAATGTTAAACTCCCCTTTTTAACATCTTTGGGGCCAAGAAAAGATGCAAGGTACACTGCGTAAATTAAAGTCGAGCTTAACAGAGCCAGTTCAATATCATCTACCTGTAGGTGAGCAGCTGGTTGATTTAAATGCCTTAATTGGCAAACAGCTGACCCTTACTTTTAGTGGCACAATTTTGTGCTCTAACTGTGGTAAAAAAACCAAAAAGAGCTACTCTCAGGGGCATTGCTTTGTATGTATGCGCAAACTTGCCAGTTGCGATATGTGTATCATGAAACCGGAAACCTGCCATTACGACCAAGGCACCTGCCGCGAGCCAGAGTGGGGCGAAGAAAATTGCATGATCCCGCATTATGTTTACCTAGCAAATACCTCAGGATTAAAAGTAGGTATTACTCGCCATACACAAATTCCTACCCGTTGGATTGACCAAGGGGCAACCCAAGCTTTACCTATTTTTAAAGTGCAGACTCGTTTGCAATCGGGCTTAGTTGAAGTAGCGCTGGCACAGTTTATTGCTGATAAAACTAATTGGCGTAATATGCTTAAAGGGCAAAACGACACGCTTGATTTAAAAGCCGCGGCCGCTGAACTTATTCCACAAATAAGCGAAAAGCTTACAGAGCTGAGTGAGCTGTTTGGCGCAACCGCCATTGAACAACTTGATGAAGACGTAGTAAACCTTGATTTTCCAGTTAGTGAATACCCAACTAAAATTAGCTCATTTAACTTTGATAAAAACCCTGTTGTTAGCGGTATTTTACAAGGTATAAAAGGTCAGTACTTAATTTTTGATACCGGTGTGATTAATATTCGAAAATTCACCTCTTATGAAGTGAGCGTAGACTCAGAATAACCTTTTGCTGCTTGGTTATAAAATGCTATCCATTGCTGTCGTGTTAATGGATAGCAATAATGGTAACCCTGAATAATATTGCAGCCTATTGTTGCTAAGTGTGTCTCTTGCGAGGCATGCTCAACTCCCTCAGCAACCACATCTAACCCTAAACTTGTCGCCATGGCTATAATAGCCGCTACAATTTGGCTATTGCCGTATTCATCAGGAATTTTAGCAATAAAACTGGCATCAATTTTTAACGTGTTAAAGGGCAGTTTGGTTAAATAGCTTAATGCCGAATACCCCGTGCCAAAATCATCAAGCGCAATATGTACACCTAACATTTTAAGCTGTTGTAACTGTTCTTTTGCCTGTGAAAAAGAACCTATAAAGCTACTTTCAGTCAGCTCTATTTCAAGTAAACTCCCAGGTAATTGATAGCGAGTAAGCATGGCCTTAATGTTATCAGCTAGCTTACCTTGGCTTAGGTGGCAAGCAGATACATTAATCGCTAAACGTCCGGGATTCATTCCTTGTGCTTGCCAAAGAGTTAACTCCTTACCGGCTTGGTTAATAACCCATAAATCGAGACGAACAACTAAACCTAACTCTTCAGCAAGCGGGATAAACTGAGCTGGCGAAATAGTGCCTAAATCAGGGTCTTGCCAACGCAGTAGTGCTTCAGCCCCCATAATCGCCCCTGTTTTTAAACACTGTTTAGGCTGAAAATAAAGCTCAAACTCATCATTTTCAAGCGCATGTTGAAAGCGGCTCATCATCGCTAAGCGCTCAAGGGAGCGGGCATTCATTGAGGGTTGAAACAACTGAAACGAATTACGCCCCACATCTTTTGAGCGATACATGGCAATATCAGCATGCTTTAATAATGTTTCACTGTCTAAGCCATCATCTGGATAAACCGCTGCACCTATAGAGGCGGTAACACCCACTTCAAATCCTTCCAATTTAAAGGGGGTATTTAAGTGATTTAAAATACCCTCTGCAAGTCTGATAACAGCTGCTACGCTTTCAACCTCACACAAAACAATAAACTCATCTCCCCCTAATCGTGCCAGTGTATCCCCCTCATTAAGGGTGTTAATAATGCGCTCAGAGACTAATTTTAATAAGGTATCACCGGCGTTATGGCCCAAGCTGTCATTTACCTCTTTAAAACGGTCAAGGTCAATAAACATTACCGCTAGCATTTGTTTATCTCTGTGAGCAGAGGCCAGTGCCATAGAGAGCCTATCGTTAAATAAGCGCCGATTAGGTAAACCGGTTAGTTCATCAAAATATGCTAGCTGCACTACTTTTTCTTCTGCACTCTTTCGCTCTGTTATGTCACTAAAAATAGCAGCGTATATAACATCACTATGACTTGGCTCTTTTATTTCTATAATACTGAGCCACTCAATATAAATATCGCCAGATTTTTTACGATTATGAATTTCCCCCTGCCATACCCCAGTTTTAGTCAGTGAGTCCCACATTTTTATGTAAAAGTTTTTATCATGACGCCCTGAGCTCAACATATTAGGCCGCTTACCTATCACCTCATATTCTTTGTAACCGGTTAAATGAGTAAATGCAGGGTTTACTTGCATAATCACTCCATTCGAGTCGGTGATCATGATGCCATCTAGGGAGGAGTCGATAATTTTATTGGCTAAGAATAAATTACGCTGTGAGTGCTGCAGTGCAATATCTCGCTGCTGAAGTACCTTTTCAAGCTCGCAGCAATACGCAGTTTCAATTTCATTAATTAGGTTTTCAAGCGATAATACACCGTTTATTTGATTATTTTCGCTTACTACTAAATGCCGAATATTACTTTCCGACATCAACCTGTAAGCATCAAAAAGGCTGTCTTGAGGGCTTATTTTATACAAAGGACGGCTCGCTAAATCCCAACAAACAAGATGGTTATGCTGCTCGGTGATGAGCTTTAGTAAATCACGTTGGGTAATAATGCCATGGGCATTTTCATCTTCATTAAAGACTAAAATCACTTTTTCAGCGTATTCGCGCATTAAGTTAACCGCGTCATTAATTGCTAATGAGCTGGGGACTACCCTAATATTTTTATTATATTGCTCGTTTATCGGTCTAAATTGCAGGTAATGCTCTAATCCTTGATTACTCACAATATCAGTAATACTAATCACCCCGCTTGGGTTATCATTCGCATCTGTTACCAGTAAGTGTCTTACGCCATGCTTATTAAACACCATGGCGGTATCGGTTAATAATTGCTGCCTGGGTACACTCAATACCGGACTCGACATTACCTTTTCAATCATTACTTGTCTAAGAGTCTGATCAGAAAAGTTAAGCGTTAAGCAATCAGTTTCAGTCCACACCCCCACTATTTGCTGCTGATGTTTAACAAAAATAGCGCTAACATTGTGCGCACGCATTAGTTTCACCGCTTCAATTAAAGGGGTATCCTTAGTACAGGCGATCACCTTATTGGTAAAAACATCGCATACTTTTTGATAGCGGCTAGTGTGGGGCATTGCTTTTACTTCCAAAATTAAACCAATGCACGATTATAAATTATTCAGTAAATAACAATTTGATTTAGGACAATATATGAGCATCAGTTACCCATTAATTATTATTTATAATAATGAGATTGAGCTATTAGAGCATGCCGATGAGTTACATGATTTTATTTATACTATGGACCAGCATGAGCAGCAAAACGTGGTTATTTTAGATAAAGTAAGTGGCTATCAAGGTTTAAATGGCGATGCGCATAATGCACTCAGTGCAATACAATTAGCGCAATTGGTAAAGGAATATTTAGCAAAAGAAGGGCAATGTTGCCTCAGTAAAATAGAGCAGCTTACTCCTGAACAGGCATTTAGGTTACTCGCCGAAATCAACTAAGGCTTTAACGTGTGCAATCGCGCTGCGCCCGAGGGCAGACAGTGAGTATCCCCCCTCTAGGTAAGAGATAATTCCTAAGCAATCATGTTGTTGGCTAAATTGCGCTAATTGCTCAGTGAGCCATATATAATCACTTTCAACAAACTTTAAACTGGCCATATCATCTTCAAGGTGCGCGTCAAATCCAGCGCTTATAAAAAGTAGCTCAGGCTTAAATTCTGTTAATCTTGGTAGCCATTGTTGCTCATAAAGTACCTTTAAATCAGTACCATCACTAGCAATAGGCAAAGGTGAATTTACCAACGTGGCGTTATTTTTAATGGCAGTATTTGGATAAAATGGATATTGAAATAACGAGCACAGCAACACATTTTCATCATCCATAAAAATATCTTGGGTGCCATTGCCATGGTGTACATCAAAATCGATAATGGCAATACGTTTAACCCCTTTGCTTTGTGCATATTTAACCGCAATCGCAAGGTTGTTAAACACACAAAAGCCTGAGGAGCTGTCGCGATTAGCGTGATGCCCTGGCGGGCGTACTGAGCAAAACGCGGCATCCAACTTACCCTCTAAAATCTCATCGACAGCGAGTAACCCTGCCCCTACGGCGCGTTCAATTGCTTTCAATGAATCAGGGCACAACCAAGTATCACCGTCCAAATCGCTAAGCCCTTCGGTTGGGATCATACTTTCTACATGATTAATGTGTTGTTCACTATGCGCCAATAAATAGTGCTGACGTGAGGCCTTAGGCGATTGTTTTTGCTCAATAGCGACATCCAGTCCACTTGCAAGTAAACGGTCGTTTATCGCATCCAAACGCTCAGGGCACTCTGGATGATCGTCAATCATTTTATGTTTACGACAGTGGGGGTGAGAAATAATCGCAGTGCGCATAGCTAACTCCAAAGATAAGTTGCTTGACGAGTATAACAAAGCCACCTTAGGGTGGCTTTGCGACTTTGGTTGATACTAAACGACTATTTAACCAAAATAGTGGCTATTTAGCTTTTAAGTCGAGATTTCTAAAATCAAAGCTAAAATCGGTGACCTGCGTTGAAACCGCCTTCATTTTCGCTGATTCTACGCGATTATCTGCACTCACAGAAAAACGAATAAAGGCATCTGCCTCTAATAACTTTTCGTCCCACTTAACAATAAAGGTATTACCTGTGTAATGCTCCAATTCACCTTTGAGGCGCTTTGTATGGGTAAAATCAATGCGTAATTTGCCATCTAACTCTTCAACTATTACATCGCCATACCAATCATCATGCAAAGTACCGGTGTAATTAATGGTTGGCAATGCCGGCTGGATATCTGCTGGCACTGATGGAGCCGCGTTAGCATAGGCTTTTTCTTTACCTGCAAAATGCTTTTTAGCTAAATCTTCAACCCAGTCTTTATCTTCAAGCTCTAGTACATCTTCAAGTACTTCATGAGTCACCGCCGATAATGCAGAAAACGCTTGTTGGTTGCTTAATATCACAATTCCCACATTTTTCTCTGGCAAAAGAGTAACCTGCGAGACCATACCTAAAATGCCACCACCATGTGCCAGCTTCTTAACGCCGTGGTAATCCTCTATACTCCAGCCTAATCCATAACCTCTAAACTGCTGATGATACGCTTCATAGGCACTTTTAGATGCCAGTGAGGTAATATGTGGGTGCCACATTTGTGCTTGCTGCTTTTCACTAAATAGCTGTTCGCCATTAGGCATTTTGCCACCAGCAAGTTGAGTACGAAGCCATTGGCTCATATCATTTACGCTTGATGCAATGGCGCCTGCCCCTCTAAAATCTTCAAGGTAATTAACAAAAAAAGGATGTAATTTACCGTCCATTGGGATGTGCCCAATTGCCCAGTTTTTGTTATTTTTAGCGATACGCGAAAAGCCAGCCCGTGAGTTGCTCATATTGAGCGGCTGTAAAATATTTTTTTCAATGTAGTCGTTCCAGCTCATCCCCGATATACGGGCAACAACTTCACCAGCGGTAACAAACATTAGATTGTTGTACGCATATTGGCTACGAAAACTGCTGGCAGGTTTTAAATATTTCAGCCCCGATAAAATATCGGCTACCGATTTATCAGTACTTGGCCAAATCATTAAATCGCCTTGACCAAGCCCTAACCCACTGCGGTGGCTTAGCAAATCGCGAATTCGCATTTCACGGGTAACGTATGGGTCATACAATCTAAATTCGGGTAGGTGATCAATTACGCGATCATCCCAGCTTAATTTGCCTTCATCCACCAGCTTAGCCAGTGCTGCACTGGTAAATGCCTTGGTATTTGAAGCAATGCCAAATAAAGTGTCTTTATTCACCTTGCTATTTGTATTGAGGTTGGCAACACCAAAGCCTTTAGCGAATACAACTTTGTCATTTTCAACAATAGCAACGGCCATTCCGGGTACATCAAACCGTGTCATTGAAGCGTTGATCACCTCTGAAATTTTATCGGTATCAACCGCTGCAGAGCTCGTGAACGCCCAGCCAACCAATAATGCGGCTGTGGCTAATTTTGTTAGTTTCATAGTGTTACCTTAGGTTATTATTTTTGTTTAATCTTGATGAACCGCAAATTCTATTTCGGCGCGCGCTTTATTCGTATCTTGCTTACTCGGGTAAGCTAAAATGCGTTGACTGTAGTGTTCGGGTACGCCAGCCTCAAGTGCGCCTCGGTATACATGCTGCACGTACCAATCATAAGGTAGCAGTGTGTCGTCATGTGTGTTTGCTATATAGCAGTGCACATTAATATCATCGTCATCTAAAAGGCTCACGGTTAAATCAACACAGTCGTAATTAGGGCCTTCAATTTTATCTAAGATCTCTTTTTCGGCCTCATTAAGCTGATACACCACCCCATATACAACTGCATCGGGTTCGTTGGTGGGCACAATAGTGCATTTACCTGAACCATCAGCAAAGGCCATATTAAAAGTTAACTTATAGCCTTTTAAAAGCGCCGTACCCACACGTTTTGCGTTAGGTAAACGTGCCAATAAACGATTAGATGACATATTGGAGCCAAACGAAAAATTATATAACGCCATACTATTCCTTAGGGTCTATCAAATAACAACTCGCACAGCCAGTGCGATTAAAATAATGCCAATGCCACGATCGAACCAATAGCCACTTTGTTGAAAAAAGTTTCGCACCCGTGCTTTTGATAACAATAGCGACAAAATAGAAAACCAAGCCCAGGTAGCAAGCGCCATATAAACACCATACCCCACTTGCACTATTACCGGTGTCGTTGGGCTAATCACCAAGGTAAACAACGACATAAAAAATAGCGTAGCCTTAGGATTTAATGCATTGGTAAAAAAACCACGCCGAAACGCACGCCATGATGACTCAGGTGCAAGGCTGGGTTTTGCAGTCTGTTCTGATGAGGTGTTTGAAGGTTTAGCAGCGCGTAGCGCCTGCACACCTAAATACGCTAAATAAGCACCAGCTATATATTTAAGTGCCATAAACAGCGAAGGCGATTGAGTTAACACCAACGCGACTCCCAACACACAATAAGCTATGTGTAATAAAATAGCTGCGCCTACACCTGCACTGGTCCACAGCGCATTATGCCTGCCGTACTGTACGCTTTGCTTAAGTACCACAGCAAAATCTGGTCCGGGGCTGGCCACTGCAAAAAAGTGAGCAATGGCAATTAATAAAAACTCATCAATATAGATCATAATTAACTGGCTTGCTCTGGCGAAAAAGCCAACAACAATGGGTTAGCCGACTGATTAACCAACGCTTTTATTTCTTTTTGCGCTTTTTTAAATTGGCCTCTTAAATGCGGTTTTAAATGTTTTTTAGAGTGTTTATCTTGCTTAAAGTAGCTTACTAAAGCATGCATAAATACAGTATGGGTTTCACTGAGCGTGGCTTCGCGATTGGCATATGGGTTGTAACATGAGCCACAACCCCCCTTAAACTGGTACACGGTATTGCTCATCATCACCCCAAAACCTAAAAAGCACGCTAAAGCATCCGTTGCTTGAGGTAAGAACTCTTTACCACCTGGAGGTAATACGCCTACATGATGAATTAAAATAGTAGCAAGAGTACCTGCAAAGCTAGCTACTAAATCTTGTGGCTGATTAATTTGGTTGGGGTTAAACGACACATTAATTGTATGGCTTGGTGGCACCATTAAATGGCAGTGCTCACCACGTAGATGCTCACTAAATTCAAAATGTGGAAACACCTGAGGTTGTAATTGTTGCGGTGCAACAAGTGTTATAGGCCACTCATCCATACCAGCATAGTGTTTAACACGCGCAAACACTTTACTGGCCATTTCTTCAATGCTTGAAACAGAATCAGGAAAAAACTCGACCGTTGGCAAAATAATTTGGCTGTGCTTAGTAAAAAAATTCAGGTCAAAGTTTTCTGCTGCCCAAATAAAGGTATCAACTAGCCACTGTTGTTCTTGTTCTGCCAATAAGGGCTTTGATTTAAATAGGGTTAACATAAACTATTCTTGCCCCTTCGCCCATTGCCATGCTTGTGTATTGTATAAAGGCACCGTAGAAAGCGCGTGATGATGACTGCCCGTAGATTCTTTCGTTGAGTACGATAAATACAATAACGTATGGGTTTTAGCATCATAAATGCGACGAACTTTTAACGACTTAAACAAAATACTCTTAGATGATTTAAACACGACTTCACCCGACTTACTACGGTCAATAGACTGTAATTGGTCTGCGGTAATTGGCCCTGTTTGGCGACAAGCAATCGACATATCTGATGGGTCTGAAAAGTCTAAATTAGCCTCAATGTGACTAATATGACAAGTAACCCCTGTAACAATTGGGTCTTGCTGTGAGTTAACCACCACATCTTTAGTGGTAAACAGCCCTAAACTCACTGAAGCAACATCATCAGAACACCCTGTAAGCCCTGCTAAACACGCAATTAGACTACCCATTTTGAGATACTTCATAGCAAGTCCTTCGTTCATATTAAAATTAAGTTATGTCTTATACTAAACACTTTCACTGCGATAAAACAAATTTTATAAGCAATAAAAAAGGCACGCCCGAAGGAGTGCCTTTGCAAACAAATACAGCTAAAAATTATTAAAAGCTATATTGTGCACCTAGATAAACATAGCGGCCTGCACCGCCGCCGTAACGGCTATAGAAGTTCCCTCGACCACTTGGGTAAAATGCCCCTTTGTCGTCAAATACATTATTAATCCCGCCAAATACACGTAAGTCACTCTTATCAGTCAATGCCATAGTGTAAGACGCTGATAAACTATGCTTTAAAAATGAGCCGTAGTTTTGGTATGCCAGTGGCTCAGGGTTAGCAATACAACCGGCATCGCCCTCAGCACAGCGCTCATCATTTGCAGCAACATACTCAAGGTAGTCTTTCTCATCTTCTTGGCTTGCTTTAAATGCGCCTACGTAATTCGTACGCCAGCGGATACGTAAGTCATCCATTTTCCATACAATCGACATAGCGGCTTTATCTTTTGAACGGCCATAACCTGCATACTGTGAAGTAACACTGTTACCATCTAACCCTTCATAGGTTTGTGAGTTTTCAATAATGTGATTGTAATCAAGCTTAAATGACAGGTTACCATAGCTGCCTATGTCATATTTGTAAGTTGCAACTACATCGTAACCGCGCGCTGTTAACTCATCTAAGTTATATTCACGCTGTAGTATTTTTACAATGTTACCTTCGTCGTTACGGGTAATATCGTTACAGTATTCGTTATCACTACCCCATGACGCTTCTGAGTCATAACATTCACGCATGATGTTTTCGTTACTTATTTCATCAATTGCATCAACAATGGCAATGTCGTAGTAATCAACCGCTAAGTTAAAGCCATCTAAAAACTCAGGTGAAACAGTAATACCAAAGGTATAGGTATCGGCTGTTTCTTCTTTTAAGTTTGGATTACCCGTATTTGGTGAATAGTTATTGTCTTCACTTTCAAATTCAAAGTCAGGATCATCAGCCAGCTTTTGTGCCAAGGTTGGCTCTAAACGGCAGTTATCGTGCCCTGGGTTTGTTGATGCTGCCGTTAAGCCATCACAAATATCATCAAATGAATCAAAATCGCCACGAGGAGGTGACAATAGCTCTGTAATAGTTGGGGCACGCTGTGCACGCGCATAGTTAGCACGTAGCATGTATCCATCAATTGGCTGCCACAATAATCCTAACTTATAACTGGCTACGGTGCTGATATTATCAATACTGTAATTTGCTAAACGCAACGATGTTTCTGCCGATAAGCTTTTAGCAAATGGCGCATCTTTAAGCAGTGGCACTGCAAGCTCTGCAAACGCCTCATACACTTCTACTTCACCATAAAAAGAAGGCACAACGTTAAACGTAATACCGCCCGCTTTCATATCATCACTGGTATCTAGGCTTTGCGAGTCTTTACGATACTCTGCGCCAAATACTGCAGACACATTGCCTGCTGGTAATTCATATAAATCACCGGTGATATAACCCATTACCGTATACTGTTGAATCTTCGTATCAATAATTGGATTTGTACGGATCCAGTCAGCCATTTCAGGGGTAATAGACCCTTCACCAAATAAATTAAGTGGGACACATCCTTGCGCTCGCGCTTCGGCGTCTTTACATTGAATAGTGCCATCGGCTAGCTTTTCAGCTTGCAGGGCTTGGTTAACACGTACCGTGTTTAACTCGTTACTGCGGATTTGATGCTGTTTAAATTGACCATATCCGGCAGAAATATCCCAATCCCATGTATCATC
The DNA here is from genome assembly GCF_013394125.1 of Pseudoalteromonas sp. Scap25. Taxonomy (GTDB): domain Bacteria; phylum Pseudomonadota; class Gammaproteobacteria; order Enterobacterales; family Alteromonadaceae; genus Pseudoalteromonas. The sequence continues at coordinate 2,945,826 of NZ_CP041327.1, forward strand.
AAACATCATACCTTGCAGGCCAGCCCAGGTACGAATAGTCGTACGGTCGTTATCAGTGCTGATATTACCTACTTCACCAAAACGGCGATCCCAATAAATACGGTCTTTGTATGGGTTACTGTCAATAATTTCTTGTGGCACATATGGGTTATCAATAGGAATATAACCTGGCGCAATATCATCGATAGGATCCCCTGTCACTGGGTCGTAGCGAGGTACGTAAGCCCCTTCGTATTCATCTTCTGGTGACTTATCGTTGAACGAGCCACTCTTACTGTATTGAATTTGGAAATAACTCATGATGTCGTCTGTTACATCATAATCGACTTTTATTGCAGTCGAAAAGTTATCACTCGGCACATCAAGCATGACGTATTGCTGTGAATTAATACCATAAATTTCTTCATTGCCTTTCCAATCATCACGTAGCGTTTGACCGTCGTACCAAAACTGAGTGTCGTTATTATTATTCTCTAAAAATACACCACCTAAGGTACCATCGCTTTTGCTTGCCCAATCAGCTTGTGTAATACCGCTCATACACTGATAGCCATCAGCAGTGTACATTTGATTACACATCAGCTCATCATCGTAACTATGCGCCGCTTCTATTTGCGCTCGGTCGCGATCGTAAAAGGTCATACCAAAATCACGATCCCAGTTTGAGCTAACAAATACATAACCGCGATCATCAGCAAATGACGTTCCGTAGTTTAAATCAAGCGTAAACTCGCGACCGCCACCATCTGTTGTTTCACCGCCTCGGGCTTGAAATTCAAAACCTTCTTTTTTTGACTGGGTAATAATATTAACTACACCAGCAACCGCATCAGCACCATAAGTGGCCGATGCACCACCACTGATAATTTCAACGCGCTCTACCATGCCACTAGGAATAGTATTTAAACTGACATAATTACCACCGTAACTATTAGAGACAACACGGCGGCCATCAATCAATGTCAGCGTTCTATTAGCGCCTAAATCACGAAGCTGGACTGTTGATAAACCAGTACCCGAAATGCTTGATTGGCTGGTTGTGTTACCAATACTTTGGCTCAGTGCAGGCATATTATCGATTAATACATCTGAAAGATTGCCTAAGCCTGTATCCTGAATTGATGCTCTGTCCATGGTAACCAGCGGAGTCGTAACTGAAAAGCTATCACGCTTTAAACGCGAGCCTGTTACTGTTATTTTCTCTGGTACTTCTTGTACCACTTCTTCGCTTGCTTTAGCGGTTGATTGACGAGCAATAGCCTCGTCATTTGCTATTGCATGTCCAGATAAACTCGCTGTTATAGCCAGTGCTAAAGCGCATTTTTTGGTTGATATTTTACTCACAGACTTCCCTCATTTTTTATTATCCCATTAGTAGCTTTTTTATTAACTTTTTAGTTATTAAATCTGTTTTGTACTAATTGGTTTGTTTTACTAATAACAGGTTGTAAGTAATCGTGAATAAAAGCACAATGAGAGGTGTCTCGTTTATATCCCTATTTTACATCTATTTAATATCTATTTATTTATAATCATGGACTTATATTTATTGTGTTAGAATGTTGTAAAATTGAATATTAACTAATTATCGTGTTACTTTGCATTAAACAACACGTACAAACATCGCTAATAACTCATACTAGGAAGAGGTTTAAATACACATACTATGAATACTCAACAGCCTTTTTCAATTGGAAATTGCCAAATATCGGCGTTTGAAAATAAGCTGTTTTGTGCTGATAAAGCCTGTATTTTACAACCTAAATTTATAGAGCTGCTGACCTACTTAGTAGCGTGTTATCCAAATGCGGTGAGTCGCGAACAACTAATCGAAAACGTATGGGATGGTAATCAATATGTGGGTGAGAAAGCGCTCACTAATGCCATATGGCACCTTCGTAAAAGCTTTAAAGAGCTTGACCCCGACAACACCTACATAGAAACACTGCGTAAAACAGGTTATCGCTTAGTGCAAAAACCGATAATGCCAAACGCGCAGAACAGTATTAATACATCCTCTACTCGCCCTAAATATATTTTCGCTGTAGTCATGGCTATCGTGGTCTTGTTATTCGCTGGTGTCTGGGGTTATAGCGCTTTTAGCGATGAAAATAAGCCACTTGCGCTATCGCAACAAGCAGAGCGGTTATACGATCATGTTGAAACCATTACCACCAGCCCAGGACGAGAGTTGTTCCCCGCTATATCCAGCGACAGTCATTTTTTAGCATATTCTTGGCGCCGCCCTGGTCATAAAGCTAATTTATACTTGCGTGATTTACATTTACCCGAACAAGCAGCCATCGCTCTTACCGACACCCCATTCATTGAAGGTCGAGCGGTATTTAGCCCCGACTTAACTTTTATTTATTATTATCGCCGCATCTCTGGTCAAGGCTGCGAGGTTATTCAGCAAAATATTGCCTCAGGAAATACCACGATTTTAGGGAAGTGTGGTAACAAAGCGAGTACCGATATAGACATAAATGCCCCGGGCACACAACTGGTTTATATTAGTGAAGATCAAACAAATACTCTGACTCAACTTAACCTTGTTGATTTAACCTCATCGCCATACACAGTTACTCAGATACCTTGTATTTCAGCATGCCAATATACCGATGAGTCGGTTGTATTCTCCCCAGATGCAACTCAACTTGTAGTATCGCGTAACTTACCAACGGGGCTTGAAGAACTATTTTTAATAGACATAAAAACAGGTAATGCAAAGCAACTAACCACTGGGTTCATTGATATGAGAGGCGTTGATTGGCACCCCTCTAAAGCGCAACTCGTTTTTTCTGGTGTGAAAAAAGGTAAACGCCAAGGGTACTTTTACAACCTTAAAACACAACAAATGATTAATGCCCGCATAGATGGCTTAAGCTACCCAGAATTTGCCAGTGATGGCAGTTTGTATTTTCATCAGTGGAATATAGACTCGGCTTTAATGCGTTTAGAGGTTAATAATGCGGTTGCAAGCTCTCCTTTCCCAGTATTATCGAGCCATTTTAGTACCCGCTTTCCTAATTACAATAAAACCAGAAACAAACTCGCGTTTGTCTCTAATGAGTCGGGCTCAATGGAATTGTGGACCGCAAAAAAAGACGGTACGTCTCGAAAGCAGCTCACTAATCTCAATGCCAATATTTACAACCCGGTATGGTCGCCAGATGGTGATTATATTGTTTTTGTTGCCTCGCATCCTAGTGGTCATGCGTTATACCTGTATGACTTTAATAAACAAACCAGTCGATTATTACCTACGGGCTTTAGCGATCATGGTAAACCGAGCTGGGCTGCAGATAGTAAAAGCGTATTAGTTTCTGATGATCAGCACGTGTATCGCTTAGACTTAAGCACTAATAAGCTTATACAAGCTGTAGAGGCTCCCACGCTATACGCTTATGAAAACAAGCAAGGCGCTTTAATTTTTGCCAACCAAGCAACCAATCAACTATGGATCAAAGGCCCTAAAAGCCAAACTGAGCAACTACTGGTTAGCGATATTAATTTATCAAATCATAATTCGTGGTATTTTTTTGAAGGCGATACCTTAGCGACATCACGTATTTACTATTTTAATGTAAAACAAGGTGATTACCGATTAAGTTATTACGACCTCTCAAAAAAAGATCACCATGATGTAATAAAGCTTCCTGAGCGCGCATTTAGCCGTACTTCTGGCTTAACTTATATTACGAGTGCAAACTGGCTGGTGTACTCTTCGTATAAGTCACCACAAATTGATATAAAACGTATCAACCATCAATATTTGCCATAAGGGTAACAGCTTAAACCAAATTTAAAAAATTAAGCTTCCTAGGGTTAGCGCGTACAAACCCGTTTGGTATAATTAAACAAACCAATCTTAAGAGGATACGCTAAATGCCACACATTATTATTGAACACTCAGAAGATCTGCCTTTATTGCCTCAGGTTCTAGTGGAAAAAATCCACACAACAACATTTGAAAGTGGCTTATTTGATTTAGAAACAATAAAAACTCGTGCTATTGCGTATCAACATTACCAATTAGGTGTGGGTAAAGAGGGGTTTATTCATATTGCAGTACATATTATGGCTGGGCGCTCTATTGAGCAAAAACAAAAACTAAGTGAGCAGTTACTAGCGTGCCTACAAACATATTGTAGAGCTTCTGATAGCTTAAGCGTTAATATTTACGAAATGAATCACGAGATTTATCGTAAAAATTAACCGCTGTTAAAACATCATAGTTATAGGCAAGTGCTCTATAACTATGATGGTATCCCCGCTCTGCTAATTTTTATAAAACCGCGGTTAAAGCGTAAACTTACCTAGTAAATCCCTTAAAATATTCGACTCTTTATTTAAGCCACTACAAAGCTGCTCTGACTTTTTCATATTTTCTTTGGTTTGCTCTGCCGAGTCGGAAATCATCACAATATTTTGGCTAATTTCTGAGGTTGCTAACGTTTGCTCTCTCGTTGCGGTAGCCACTGAGTTATTTAACTCGCTTAACAGTACAATTTCCTGTGAAATACCATTTAATGTATGGCCTGTTTCTTTTAATCGCTCGGCATTTTCTAAGGTGTTTTTGCTACCCAATTCAATCGCAGTTACCGTGCTTGAAGCTTTAGCATTTAACGAAGCAATCATCTCATTAATTTGCTCTGTAGACTCCGCAGTACGCTGTGCAAGCGTTCTCACTTCATCAGCAACTACTGCAAAGCCACGCCCTTGCTCGCCAGCTCTCGCCGCTTCAATTGCCGCATTTAACGCCAATAAGTTAGTTTGCTCAGAAATCCCTTTAATAACATCCAATACATGAGAAATTGATTTAATCTCTGTCGAGAGCTCTAACACTGAGGCCACAGAATTGGCCATCGATGCTTCCAGCTGCTCCATTTGTTTAATTGTGCTTTGCACAAAATCAACGCCTTTATGTGTAGTCTCTTCGGTTTTAGTAGCAATATCTGCCGCATTGCTGGCACTGCCAGAAATATCTTGAACCGTAACTTCCATCTCATTAACCGCTGCCGCCACCGTTTGTGTACTCGATGACTGTACCTCAGCTAAATTAGCCGCTCCTTGTACTTGCTCAAGTACATCTTGGGAAATACCTTTAACATGAATTGCCGACTCAGAAACCTGTTTAAACATATAATGTAACTGCTCTAAAAACAGATTAAACTTAATCGCTAAATCGGAAATTTCATTATTATCGTCAGTAGGAAGTCGCGCCGTTAAATCGCCATCTTTTTCTGTTAACGCATTCACTGCTGCAGTAATGCTTTCGATTGGCCTAAATATTTGCCCTACCAACACGCGTGCTAACGCTAAACCTACAAGCGCAATAATTACACCAAAAATGATATTAGTACTAATAGCGCTATTAATTGGGCCATATAATTGCTCTTGGGGAATTTCAGCGACTAAGTGCCAGCCTAATGAGTTTACTGGCGTACTTGAAACAACATAGTCATCACCATCAATTACTTTACTTTGAATTGCCCCATTTTTAATCGGCGCCAAGTCAACTGATTGACCTATTTTAGTTTTATCACCATGCAGCATAATCTCGCCACTACCAGAGGCCAAATAAACTATACCGCCCTCACCTATTCTATATTCGCTTATGAGATCCACCATAGAATCGAGCGAACGGCCTATTCCGGCAATTCCTTGTCGTTGCCCATCAAACTCAATGGCATAATTAATAAATACCATTACCTCAGAGCTGCCTTTATCTATGTCGAGCGCAACTTCAAATGGCCTATCCGATGCTAAAAAAAAATCAAACCAAGTATCACTGCTGTCTATTTGTCTGGAAATACCCTCATCGGTGTAATAGTTGCGGGAGTTTTTAGAAATAATAAATGCGTTACTGGCTTGGTTTTTATTTTTTATATGTTTGAGGTAATCAATAAATTTTCCACGGCTTTGCGCATCTTCATTATTATTCATCCATTGTTGAACAAATAAGTTTTGCGCTATTTCCTTGCCTACAATAATGGGTGTCGAAAGCTCCAATTCAATTTGGCTTTTCACTTCACTAAGCGCTGTAGGTAGATCTACTTTAGCTAGCTTTTCTTCTGTATTTGAGCGAATACTATTGGAAAATATTAGAGTAGATATTGCTAAAGGAGCAACAACAGCCAGAATAAGACTGAGGTATACTTTTCGTTTCAATAACATAGAGCACCTAAGAAGTAACTAAGCGAAATTTTATATACTGCACACAATTAACAGTAGCGATATTAAAGGTTATTAAGTAAAAATTTTTATAATAAAACCCCATAACACTTTAATAGTAGATTCAACTGTGTTTATTGCAATGTATTCAATAGAATTAATACAAAAATCAGTGCACTGGTAAAAATACGATAGAAATAACAAAAATGAATTTATAAACTAGGAAAATGAGTTTCTATTTACTTGAAAGGCTTTGAAAAGTGGTGGCCCCTCCCAGACTCGAACTGGGGACCTAACGATTATGAGTCGTGTGCTCTAACCAACTGAGCTAAGGGGCCATTTTTGTATAACTGTAAACAGTTAATTTTTGAAGCGTTTAGCCACAGAGCGACTAAAGCGGGTTGCAGTATAAAAAGTTTTTAGGGGCTTGTCACTAGCAAAAAGCTTTATTTTAACAATCAAGGGGCTAACTGCTCAAATAGTAGGCTTTTAGATTTATTGATGGTGACTTCGAGGAAACGAACTCATTAAATAATAGTAGTCTGAGTAACTAATACACATACCTTACGATGGCAATTAGCAACTCAGTATTAAATGTATTACTGCGATATGGCGTTATTTTTTGGCGATAATATAAATCGCATGAATTAGTCCTGGGAAATAGCCGAGCAAGGTTAGCAAAATATTTAACCAAAAGTGCATCCCTAACCCCACCTGTAAAAATACACCCAGTGGTGGTAATAAAATAGAAAAAATAATTCTGATGATATCCATAATTTAATCCTTATAATGTTAGCAAAGCAAAAAGCCCAGCAGGGCTGGGCTTTTAGTATAGTGTATTATTCTGCAATAACAGTTAATTCATCAACTACTTCGCGAACATCTTCTGCGTTTTTAGCAATTTCCATCGCTAATTGCTTTTCAGCATCAGACTCAACTGAACCTTTAAGAGTTACTACACCATTATCGGTATCAACATCAATGTCTGTACCACCTACTTCAGAATCAAATAAGTAACGCGTTGTGATAACTGTTGTGATTTTGGCATCGGTCAAATCACTTTCCGTGTCGTTACCCATCATTTTAGAATCATGCTTCTTCATGTCGGTGTTTTTTACCACAGTTAGACTGTTTTCAACGTCAGTTACACCATCTAGGCTTAGCACGAGTTCTTCAGCAAGCTCTTTATCTACGTCGCTGTTTACTTTACCTGTTAGCATTACCTTGCCGTTTTTTACGTCCGTGTTGATATCAAAGTTGTTTAGATTGGTGTTCATCAGCAGTACTGTTTCTGCCTTTCCATCAATCCAAGCATCTTTGCTTTCGTTTTCCCAACTGCTTGCTTGAGCGCCCATTGCGGTTGTTCCTAATACTAGGGCTGCAATCATAGACTTATTAAATGTTTTCATAATCGTTCTCCATTTGATTAAAGACACTTTAACTAATGCGAACATCGGGCCAATGTTTTTTACGCATTAATTTCAATGACTTAGTCAAAACAAGCCAATGCTGACTTAAACCTACAAAGTAAACATTTACAGACCATTGCGTAAAACTTTCTCGAATAGCGAAACTTACTAAATAATTGTATATTTGGTTAATCTGTCGTTAATATAATAAAAAACGAAGAAACAAAAAACATAAAGCACTGATTTTAAATAAATTAATATTTGGTATAAGGCTTGCTCTGAAATAGCCAGCAACCTTAAAAGGATAATTTAAATGTCTGTTAAAATTGAAGACCGCCCTATCGAGCAAGTTCGTGAGCAAGTAATTGATCAACTCATTTATAATTACAGCCATGGTGTCATTTCTGTAGAAGCATTTGAAAGGCGCTTAGACGATGCAATGGCAGCGAGTAACAATAACGCGCTTATGGCCCTTGTTGAAGATTTAACCTTAAATACTGATCAGCAATATAAGGCGCAAAAGCACTCGCAGTTTTCACCTAACTATGGTGCGCAGCATAAGGGGAGTGAAGAGCCACTCACATTAAGAAGCATTCTTGGCTCAAGTGAACGAAGCGGCCAATGGGTCGTTCCTCAAAAAATTTATATAGAAAACTACATGGGGTCAATCAATCTTGATTTTACGGATGCTATTTTTACCCACCAACATGTCACTATTCACGTTAATTGTTACCTCGGCAGCGAAGAAATATATGTACCTGAGCACGTTAATGTAGTTTCTAAAATGTTTTGTATTTTAGGCAGTTTTGAAAATAAAACAGTTTCACTCAATAAACGCCAAGGGCCAACGATTCAAATTGAAGGAAAAACTGTTTTAGGCTCTGTGGAAGTTAAAGTTAAACGCACTATTAAAGAAAAATTTATTAGCTTTGCAAATGATCTGAAAACTCAACTTGGCATGAATGGTAAACATTATTAAATATGCTAAACATTTAATGAAGCCAAAATTGTTGGCTTCATTCATATTATAAGTCGTTATTTCGCTCACTAGGTACATCACTCATGTACTCTACAAACTCAACCTCAAACCCTGCGGGATCAATATAATAAATGTTCTTTCTAAATGGATTTACAGCGCCTTGCTTACTTATTTCAAAGCCCGCATGCTTTAGGCGCGCTATTACTGCATTTAAGTTATTGGTTATATAAGCAAAGTGTGCCAAACCAATTTGATGCCCTGATAAGTCACGGTTTTTCCCTTCACCGTGATCACTTATAGCAATATATTGATCGTTATCACCAAAATGTACCCAGCGCCTTGCTTTACCATACCAGGTTCCTTCTCCCTCACTTCTAATTGACCAATAGGGAAACGCTGCTTGGTAAAACTTAAGCATGGCGTTTATATCACTGACAACTAAATTTACGTGTTCTAATTTCATAATTTTCTTCCTGTTAATTGAATATAGAACATCATAAAACCTCAAGCTCACTTTAGGTAAAGCGCTAATTTACAAATTTATTGCTTGTTTTTATTTCAATAAATATATCGAAAGATCATAGCTGTACAAAAAACACTCATAAGTATTTAGGCTTTATGGTTTACTTTATGGCAAAAACCGCTAAAATACGCCGGCTTAAATATATAAACGTTCTTTTACAACCCAAAGGTAATACCATGCATCCAATGTTAAACATTGCGGTTCGCGCTGCGCGTAACGCAGGCAAACTTATTCTTCGTGCAAGTGAAGACTTATCAAAAGTTGAAGTGCAACAAAAAGGCACCAATGATTTAGTTACTAACATTGATAAAGAAGCCGAAGCCGTAATTCGTGACACTATTTTACGTTCTTACCCTGATCACTGCATAGTTGGTGAAGAGTTAGGCGAACACAAAGGTAAGGATGCTGATTACCAATGGATTGTTGACCCACTTGATGGCACAACTAACTTCATCAAGGGTATCCCTCATTTCGCAGTATCTATTGCACTTAAAGTTAAAGGTCGTTTAGACCAAGCCGTAATTTACGATCCAATTCGTGGCGAGCTTTTCACTGCTTCTCGCGGTCAAGGCGCACAGTTAAACAGCAAACGTTTACGTGTATCTAAAACTGTTGAACTTGCTGGTTCTGTTCTTGCTACAGGCTTTCCTTTCAAACAAAAGCATCACTTAGATGCATACTCTGAAGCGTTTAAAGCGTTATTTGTTCACACGGCTGATATTCGTCGTGCAGGCTCTGCTTCGCTAGATATGGCGTATGTTGCAGCAGGTCGTGTTGATGGCTTCTTTGAAATTGGTTTAAAACCTTGGGATACAGCAGCAGGCGAGCTATTAGTTAAAGAAGCTGGCGGCATGATTGTTGATTTTGCTGGCGGTAATAACTACAACGTGAGCGGTAACGTAATCTGTGGTGCACCTAAGCTAACACAGGCGATTGTTCGCGAAATGCGCCCAGTATTATCTGAGTCGTTATTACGTTAATCGTAATTACGTACTAAAAAAAGGAGCCTAGGCTCCTTTTTTGCTTTTTGTTAGCCACTTTTTTTACTATTGGATAAACGTACAATAGCGGGAGCAGGCCTTCTTCGATTACATATAAATAAGTAGCTGTGACGATAACGTTTTGCTTCTTTTTTAGCATCTGTCGCTAATGCCGCTACTTGATGACTATTTTTACACTGCTGCAGATCAGGCTCAACTAAACCTATCGATAATGTAAGTAAAGGTACAAACTGCTTTTCGCCCTCTCGATTAGTTGCCCAATACCCTTTTCCAGCAATATGCTCTGGCGTAAAAAACACGCGTGACTGTAGTTCAAATTGCGAGATAATAGTATTACAAATCTCCACCGCATCTTTTTTTTCAAACACCACCATAAAGTCATCGCCGCCAATATGCCCGACAAAATTAGCGCTGTGCGCACACGCTTTTACAGTCACATCGGCCAGAAGTTTTATTACGCTATCCCCACTGGCATAGCCATACAAATCGTTAAATTGTTTAAAGTGATTTAAATCGATGTAGGCTAGTGAAAATGGCTGTTTATGTTGCAGACGCTGCTCTATTACCTCACTAATTGCTACATTACCCGGTAACATGGTCAAAGGGTTAGCATGTTGAGCGTGGCGGATTTTTTCTGCTGTAATGTGCTTTAGTATGTCTCTGAGCGGTGCCAAGCCTAAATATTTATTGTTGCAGGTGATAACAATATGGCGACGAATATCAAAGTCTTGCTCTGTTATTTGCTGGGAGACAATATCAAGCATTTGATTTTCATCAACCACCAAAGGTTGTTTATCCATTAACTCAGTGACTTCACATTTATCATAAAGTGCATGCCCATAAGGCGCGGCAAACACTTCTGTTAGCTGATCTTTGTGTAACAGCCCTATTGGCTGCTGACTGCTATTTAATACCGGTAAGCTGATTATGCTTTTGTCTTGCTCAAAAAGTGCATGAGCTTCTTTACAACGCGTATGACTGCTAATAGCAGGCTGAGCAACAGCAAGCACACCTATTGCCATTGATTGTTCAAACTTTGAGGCGGCTTGGGTCGAAGTGAGCGATTGTAACTGTTTACAGTTGTAGTCATAACTTGGCTGTTGACTCGGTCTTTCTAACAAGAACCCCTGAACATGACTTATGCCTATACTTTTAACTAAATCTAGCTCTTCGGAACGTTCGATTCCCTCTGCAATCACCGCTGTATTTGTTGCCCGTGCTAACACCATAATTGATTTTAGAAATTCTTTTTTAACTTCGCTTTGATCGCAATGATCAATAAAGTAACGATCAATTTTTACAATATCTGGGCATAACTGCGACCATTGCTTTAGTCCTGAATAACCTGCACCGAGATCGTCAATAGCAATAGTAAAGCCTAGCTCTCGATAATGAGCGATGGTTTTTAACAGTAAAAAGCCATCATCTACTTTTTCTTGTTCAGTTACTTCAATCACCACTCGATTGGCAGCAAGACCAAACTGTTCAATTAAATGTAAGGTTTCGCCTTTAGGGTGGCTCGGATCGAGTAGAATTTTTGGGCTGACATTTAAAAATAACTTCCCTTGCAGACTGAGTTTTACAAAATTTTCAATGGCGCGAGAACGGCATAAAAGCTCAAGCTCTGAAATCAATTGGTATTTATGAGCCGCTTCGAATAGCTTATTTGGCATGGCTAATGGACCATTTTTAGGGCCACGGCTAAGCGCTTCATACCCAATAATAGATTGCTTAGCTATATCGAAGATAGGTTGGAACAAGGTTGTTATTGCTCCTTGTTGTAAAATTGATTCTAAGACTTGTCGTTGCTCAGTCACTACTAGCTCAAATAAAAATTTAATAAGAGCAATAAAATACCAACTGAGTATGACTATTATGTGACTTATATAGGAGGCAATAAAAAACCGCTCACTAGGAGCGGTTTTGTTTTAAGAATAATTTAATCTCAATTAAGGTATTGGATCTAAATCAGCGCCTTCTTTTTCAATCACTTCTGGTATTAAATCTTCTTTACTTACGCCCATGGCAATAGCCACCGAGCTGGCAACGTAAACTGAAGAGTAAGTACCAATAAACACACCAAATAGTAGTGCAGTAGCAAAGCCATGAATGGTTTGACCGCCCCATACAAATAACGCAATCAGTACTAAAATAGTAGTGATTGAGGTTACTAAGGTACGGTTAAGTGTTTGCGTAAGCGAGATATCAATAATTTCAATCGTGTCGTCAATGCGCACTTTGCGGAAGTTTTCACGAATACGGTCTGATACAACAATGGTATCGTTTAGTGAGTAACCTATCACGGCAAGTATTGCTGCCAAAATAGTTAAGTCAAACTCTAAACCAAGCACCGAGAATAAACCAATCGTAATGATTACATCGTGTAAAAGCGCGCCAACTGCGCCCACAGCAAAACGCCATTCAAAGCGAAACGCCACATAAATTAAGATACAAATAAGTGCAGTTAACATGGCAAGGCCACCCTGCTCTTTTAAGTCTTCACCTACGCTTGGACCTACAAACTCAATGCGGCGCATTACTACGCTATCATCAGCTTGTTTAAGGGCAGCAATTACTTGGTTACCAATTACTTCTGCTTTTACATCATCACCGCGAGGGGCTAAACGGACCAGTATTTCTTGGCTTGAGCCAAAAAGCTGTACCGATGCATCAGCAAAATCATTTTCAGCTAGTACATTACGTACTTTTTTCAGATCGGCTGGTTGCGAAAACCCCACCTCAACCGCTGTACCGCCGGTAAAATCTAAGCCGAAATTTAAGCCTTTAACAAAAAGTGACGTCAGCGACGCTATAATTAATAGCGTAGAAAAGCCCATTGCCACTTTTCGAAGAGACATGAAACGAAGGGTTTTTCCGCCCAATCTTAAAATTTGCATGTCTGCTCCTTAAATTGAAAGTTTATCAACACGTTTACCGCCAATAAATAGGTTGATAACCGCACGGGTACCTATAATTGCTGTAAACATAGAGGTTAAAATACCAATTGCTAGGGTTACCGCAAAACCAGCAACAGGACCGGTACCAACAGCAAACAAGATAATCGCCGCAATTAATGTGGTGATATTGGCATCAAAAATAGTACTAAAGGCGCTATCATAACCAAAATGAACTGCTTGTTGAGGGCTGCGGCCATCGGCTAGCTCTTCACGAATACGTTCAAATATAAGTACGTTCGCATCAACTGCCATACCAACAGTCAGTACAATACCAGCTATACCCGGTAAGGTAAGCGTTGCACCAGGAATTAATGACATAACACCAATAATAAGTACTAAGTTGGCAGCCAGTGCAATATTCGCAACAAGGCCAAAACCTTTGTAGTAAATAAGCATAAAGGCCAGTACAAACGCAAAGCCAAGAGCTACAGCGGTCATACCTGCTTCAATGTTTTCTTGACCTAGGCTTGGCCCAACCGTACGTTCTTCTACAATTTGAATAGGCGCAACCAGTGCACCCGCACGTAGTAGTAAACTTAAGTTATGTGCTTCAGCTGGGTTATCAATACCGGTAATGCGGAATGAACGGTCAAGACGCGCTTGAATGGTTGCTACGTTAATAACTTCTTCCACTTTAATTGGCGGAAGTGCTTTACCGTCACTGTCTTTTTTACCTGATGGCTTGTATTCAATAAACACGGTAGCCATACGTTTACCGATAGCACGCTTGGTAAAGGCATTCATTTTTGCCCCACCTTTACTATCGAGTTTAATGCTTACTTGTGGACGCTGGTACTCATCTGCACCTGACTGCGCACCAGTAATATGGCTGCCTTCAAGAATAATGCGTTTTTTTAGTACCACAGGATAACCATCACGGCTCATGATCATTTCAGTACCCGGTGGGATACGACCTTGAGCAGCGGCGCTTATGTCAGCATTTTCGTCAACCTCACGAAACTCAAGCGTTGCCGTAGCACCTAAAATTTCTTTAGCGCGAGCGGTATCTTGAATCCCTGGTAATTGCACAATAATACGTTCAGCACCTTGACGCTGTACGTTTGGCTCTGCAACCCCAATTTGGTTGATACGGTTACGAATAATAGTTTCGTTTTGCTTGATAGCATAGTCACGAATTTCTTTTAGCTTTAGCTCACTCATAGTGGCAAAGAATGCGTTATCGTTACTGCTATCATCAATGTAAACGTTTAATGGGTAACGGCTTTCTAAAAAGCGCTCTGCAGCGTCTTTATCTTCTTCGTTACGCATTTCTACACGCATGCGCTCAGAACCAGCTACGCGGCGCACACTCCGATAACGTAGTTTTTCTTCACGCAGGTCGCTACGGAAATCTTGCTCCATCTGCTCTAACTGATTATCCACCGCAGTGACCATATCGATTTCCATGGTGAAATGTACACCACCACTTAAATCTAGGCCTAACTTCATAGGATTACCGCCCAGCGACTTTAACCAAGCCGGTTGTGCAGGAGCCATATTAATCGCTGAGATATAATCGTTACTTAGCGAGTTACGCAGTAAGTCTTGTGCTTTTAGTTGGTCTTCAACATTTTTAAAACGAACAAGAATTTGCCCATCTTCAAGCTTTGTCGATTTAGCGCTTACGTTGTCTTTTTTGAGGATTGCGTTTACTTTGTCTACAACACTGAGGTCAACATCGGTGCCTTTAGCGCCAGAAACCTGTATGGCCGGATCGCGGCCATACAGGTTTGGTGAAGCATATAAAAGGCCAATGGCTAACACAGCTAAAACAAGTAAATACTTCCAAATTGGAAACTTGTTTAACACGGGGTCGTCCTTATTATTTTTATAGCGACTTCATTGTGCCTTTAGGCAATACAGCAGATACTGCTGATTTTTGTACTGTTACTTCTGCTTGCTCATTTAATGAGATCACGATGAAGTCTTTATCTTCAGCAATTTTTACGATTTTACCCACTAAACCACCTTGGGTTAGCACTTCATCGCCTTTTGCCATCGCACTCATTAAGCTTTTATGCTCTTTTACGCGCTTTGCTTGCGGGCGGTAAATTAAAAAGTAAAAAACCAAACCAAAAATCGCTAACATAATTAGCATTTCCATACCACCGCCTGCTGCAGGTGCACCAGCGCTTGCATGCGCGTTTGAAATAAATAAACTCATAATACTTCCTCTTTAATTTTTAAATTTTAATTTGTTGTATCAGCTAGCTCTGGCACTTCTTGGCCTCGGCGAGCGTAAAAATCGTGGACAAATGTCTCTAGTTGACCTTCGCTAATAGCATTACGCAAACCTTCCATAACACGTTGATAGTATCGTAAGTTATGGATAGTGTTTAGTCGTGCACCCAAAATTTCGTTACATTTGTCTAAATGATGCAAGTAGGCGCGCGAATAATTTTTACAGGTATGGCAATCACACTCTGGATCAAGTGGACCCGTATCTGTTTTATGCACTGCGTTACGGATTTTAATGGTACCCGTTGTAATAAATAAGTGACCATTACGTGCATTACGCGTTGGCATTACACAGTCAAACATATCAATACCACGACGAACCGACTCAACTAAGTCTTCTGGCTTGCCTACACCCATTAAATAACGTGGTTTGTTTTCTGGCATTTTATAAGCACAATGATCAAGAATATTAATCATTTCATTTTTAGGTTCACCAACCGATAAACCACCAAGTGCATAGCCATCAAAACCAATCTCTTCAAGGCCCGCTTGTGATTGTGCACGAAGCTCAGGATACATACCGCCTTGAATAATACCAAACAATGCTGACGGGTTGTCGCCATGCCCTTCTTTTGAGCGCTTAGCCCAACGAAGAGAAAGCTCCATAGAGTCTTTGGCTTCTTTTTCAGTGGCAGGATATGGCGTACATTCGTCAAATATCATCACGATATCTGAGCCAAGATCACGCTGCACTTCCATTGATTTCTCTGGCGACATCATAATTTGATCACCATTAACTGGCGATTGGAACATTACGCCTTCTTCAGTGATTTTACGCATTGCGCCAAGGCTAAATACTTGGAAACCGCCTGAGTCAGTAAGAATTGGGAAGTCCCAGTTCATAAAATCGTGTAAATCACCATGCTGTTTGATGATTTCAGTACCTGGACGCAACATTAAGTGAAATGTATTGCCTAAACAGATTTGTGCACCCGTTGCTTTAACTTCATCAGGTGTCATGCCTTTAACCGTGCCATAAGTGCCTACAGGCATAAACGCTGGTGTTTCTATTACACCTCGGTCAAAAATCAAGCGACCGCGGCGTGCTTTGCCATCGGTGCAGTCTAATTCAAATTTCATAATATCCTCTGTGTCGGAAAAACAGTCCAACAAGCTATAATTTAACCGCTCGATTCTACCCTTTTTACCACCCTATTACTATTAGCAGTGATAAATTCACTGTGCTTAGGAGTAAAATAAAAACCGATAACGCTGTAAATTATTTACGGGTCAAAAACATCGCATCGCCATAGCTAAAAAAGCGATACTGTTGTTCAATCGCAGTATTGTAAGCACCCATAATATTGTCTTGCCCTGCAAAGGCACTGACCAGCATAATTAGGGTTGATTCAGGTAAATGGAAGTTGGTGACCATGGCATCAACAACGTTAAATTGATAACCTGGGAAAATAAAAATATCGGTATCACCAAAGTAAGTATCTAACTTGCCGCCATGTATTTTTGCTGCCGACTCTAGTGAGCGAACTGAAGTTGTACCTACCGCAATCACACGCCCGCCTTTAGCTTTAGTGTTTGCAACCGCATCCACCACAGCTTGCGGTACTTCAATATATTCAGAGTGCATGATGTGCTCATCAACACTTTCAACCCTAACTGGCTGGAATGTACCTGCACCAACATGCAAGGTAACAAACGCCATTTGTACGCCTTTATTTTCAAGCGCAGCCATGAGTTTATCGTCAAAATGAAGGCCTGCGGTTGGTGCAGCTACGGCGCCTGGCTTTTCACCATATACTGTTTGGTATCGCTCTCGGTCCGCTTCATTATCTGGGCGATCAATGTAAGGAGGAAGCGGCATATGGCCAACATCATTTAAAATGTCGAGCACATTTTCACTGCGGTCAAACTCAAGCTCAAATAACGTATCGTGGCGTGCCACCATAATGGCTTTTGCTTTGCCCTCTAAAATGAGTACATTGCCCGGTTTTGGCGATTTACTAGCACGAATGTGCGCAAGAACCCGGTGTTCGTCTAATACACGCTCTACCAGCACCTCAACCTTACCTCCTGATTCTTTTTGACCAAACATACGCGCAGGTATTACTTTGGTGTTGTTAAAAACCAATAAGTCGTTTTCGTTAACCAGTTCAAGAATGTCACTAAATATTTTATGCTCAACAGCACCGCTCGGCCCGTCTAAGCTTAATAAACGGCTACTAGTTCTGTCTGCTTTTGGAAAACGAGCAATTAATTCATCAGGTAAGTCAAAGCTAAAATCAGCTACGCGCATTGTTAGAATTCCACATCATTTAAAATCGCGCCAAGTGTATATCTATACTTAAACAACCACAAGGTACGTGCTAAATTACACTATAATGGTATTGCTCAATAAACTTATTTATTAAATTAAGTCAATTATTACTACAAATAGATTTAAGATTGATCGTTAGATTTAAGGCCGCTCTATAATAAATACGCTTGTTCTTAGCACTAAATATCATTACTCTTATAGTTTTACGATCTGCATTTCTCGGAGTGGTACCTAAGTGGCAAAACAGCTTAAATTGCTAATATTAAATGCAAGTAATGATGAGCGCCAGACTATACGTGCCACGCTGGAGAGGCTTAGTGTGTTTGAGTTTATTGAAGCCTCAGACAGCCAAGATGCGTTAAAAATCTTAAAGAACCAAAGCGTAAATATAATCATAACCGGATTAGATGTAGGTAAAATTGATGGCTGGCGGTTTTCACGTATGATCCGCTCTGGTTTACTTAACACGCCGAAAAATACGCCTATTTTACTTATTCCGCCCATTTATTGTGAGCGTATCGCCGAAACTACCGCACGTAGCTATGGCATAGATGCAGTACTGCCTTTTGAACGCCAAGATATATTGCCGCAAATACTAGCAAATGTGCTGTCGAGTCATTTAGAAAAAAGCAGTCGCTTAAACCTGTTGTTATTAGAACCCTTTACCAGCAGAGCATACGACATGAGTGAACAATTAAAGCTTAACTTTGCAATTACTCATGTTACTAACGAAAAAGCCGCGCTCAGTGCCTATAATCAACAGCCGTTTGCTATCGTGCTACTCGATGCCACTGCAGCACAAGCTGAGAGTTCAAATCAATTAGTAGAAAAGATTTTGCAGCATAACCCTCAGCAAGCCATTGTTACTATTATTGATAAAAACGATGCTGATTACGCTGAGCAGTTATTACTTTCTGGCGTTACCGACTTTATTCGCGCCCCTTACGATCCCTCATTTTTAAATAAAGTCTGTGATCATGCAGCGCGTCGTGAAGATTTTATGGTGAGCTATGCTGAGTTTGCTAACAAAGTGCAGCAATTAAGCATTAGTGAAGTAAAATATCGTGACCTATTTTCAGCGCATCAGCGTATTTTATTGCACCTGAACACGGTTGTACTTGAACTAGACCAACAAGGAAGTATTCGCTTTATAAACCCGGCGTGGGAATCTCTAAGTGGTTTTGGAGTTAAGTCGTCCTTACAACAACCACTCACTGCGTTTTGTACCACAGAATATAAACAGTCATTACAATCAACCATTGATGATATTTTACAAGGTGGCGCGAACAAACAAAAAATAGAAGTTAAACTGAGCCAAAAAAATGGTAACTCAGTGTGGGTAGAATGTCGGCTTCAGTTAATAAAAAATAGCAGCAACAACGCCACTATCACCGCCACACTCGATAACATTCATGAGCGCAAACAAGCAGAGTTGCAATTGCGCCATTTAGCCCTGCATGACACCTTAACAGGGCTACACAATCGTTATTATTTTGACCAACAGCTTAACTATATTTGCCAGAGCGAAAACACCCATACAAATATTGAACACGCGCTTATTTATATTGACCTTGACCACTTTAAAATAATAAACGACAGCAAAGGCCACCAACAAGGTGACATTGTTTTAAAAGAAGTGGCGCAGCTATTTATTGCCAATATTAGTAATGAGCATCTAATCTGCCGTGTCGGTGGCGATGAGTTTGCGGTGATACTTAAAAATACCAATTTATTGGATGCACATTTAATTGCAGAAGGGATTTGTAGTGCCATTGAAGGCAACCAATTTAAATCTGAAGAGCAAATCTATTCAATTAGTTGCTCGATTGGTTTAACCCAAATTACCGCTGATAACTGCGATCCAAATGAATGCTTAAAGCAGTCAGATATTGCGTTATATATTGCTAAAAATTTAGGCCGTAACTTAGTACACTGTTATTCAAAACAAGATGGTGAGAATAATGCGCTGCAAACGGGTTTAGAGTGGGGCCATGGGGTACGTCAAGCACTCCAACAAGACAGTATAGAGCTTCATTATCAACCCATTTGGGATTTTAAAACAAATCAGGTTGCCTACTTTGAAGTACTGCTAAGGTTAAAGCTAGACGACGAACTTATTTACCCTAATCAATTTATTCCCTCATTGGAAATGCTCAACGATACCTTTTTAATGGACCAATGTGTTATTCGTAACAGCATTGCGAGTGTTGCTGCACATCCAGAGCTTCTTCAGATTGCAATAAACTTATCGGCACAATCATTTTTAGATGAACGTTTACTGCCATTAATAGAATCGACCCTTGAGAAGTATCAAGTGTCTCCTGCGAAAATTATTTTTGAAATAACCGAATCGGCCAGTATTAATAATTTAGCGGCGACACGAAAAATGATTGAACGACTAAATAATTTAGGTTGCCACTTTTCAATTGATGACTTTGGCACAGGATTTAGTACCTTTAATTACCTTAAACAATTACCAGCTCAACACGTAAAAATTGACGGCTCCTTTGTACGCGATATGCTTAATGACTCCATTGATTTAGCGCTAGTAAAGGCCATAAATGACATCAGTCGCTCACTAAATAAGCGCTCTGTTGCTGAATATGTAGAAACTGCAGAAGTGTTTTTTGCACTTAAAGAAATTGGTATCGACTATGGGCAAGGCTACTTTATTGCTCGCCCTGTACCAATTGACAAGGTACTGATTGAGTTAGAAAAAATTAAAAACAACCCTATTTTTTATCAAGACACCCTCACGTCACTATAAACATTAATAAACAAATTTAAGCAATTTATTACTTTCAAATTTGCCCATCTAACCTATACTTTGCTTATCGGCAGCACAATGTCATGAAAATTAAGTGATTACCTTGATTTTACGTGACATCTTTATTTCTTATCGTCTAGATGTCTATACTGTTAAAGGTGGACATAGGGGCATGAGGAGGACGTTTATGACGCAACTAATCACGTTATTATTGTTTATACACTTTGCTATTGCGCTTCAATGTTACAAGTATGCCCAGATTAAAGGCTACCCTGTAAAAACCTTCACAGTGCTTGGGCTGGTCCCGTACTTTAATGTTGTTGTATGGGTTTACTTACTATTTTTACCGCCGCTAGAGAGCTACCACAGCCAGCATAAGCAGCCTCTATAATTCCCCGTGTTATTTAGCGTATTAATTAAAATACGCTTTTTTTACCTATTTAAAATCAACACTACACTGCTTTTTCAAAAAGACCTCTAATTGTTGGCTAAACAATTTAAAGTCACGAATGCGCCCTGTTGTTTTACGCCACAATACACCAATATCGCGATAGGCATCACCTTGCGATGGCGTAGCTAGCATGTTTTTGTTTTCTAAAATACCTGCATTAATCGCCATTTGCGGTAAAAACGTCACGCCAAGTTTATACTCAACCATACTCAATAAAGTATGTAAGCTAGCCGCCTCAAAGGGATTTATACAGCTAGAGCGATTTAAATGGCACGCACTGAGCGCATGCCCTGTCATACAATGCTCTCGCTCAAGTAAAAATACACTGGCTTCTGGTAATAAATTAAAGTCTTCAATGCCTTTGGCTGGCGTGTAATCTTTATGGTGCACTAAACTAAAGTGATCTTGTGCTAATACTTGGGTATGAAATTTATCAGTTTCGTAAGGCAGCGCTAATAATGCTAAATCAATTTGCCCATGCTCTAACTTATCAAGCAACTTATCGCTGGTGTCTTCAATCAATACCAACTCTAAATCTACAAATGTTTGCTGACAAAAGTGATACAAAGGCGCTGCAATAAAGCTCGCAATCGTAGGAATAACACCAACCGTTAATGTACCACTAAGCGGTGTTAAAAAGCTTTTAGTTAACTCTTTTAAACTAATAGTATCGTTGATTATTTTTCTTGAACGCTCAACCACCTCTTCACCAATAGTGGTAAACATTAGGCTGCGATTTTCTCGCTCTATAAGCTGACATCCTAAAGTTTCCTCTAGGTTTTGAATCGCAGTACTGAGCGTTGACTGACCAATAAAACAGGCACTTGCTGCTCGGCCAAAATGTTGATGTTGATGTACTGCTAATAAATACTGCAGCTGTTTAATACTAGGGAGATTGGTCATGTTTCTTTCCACAAATAAAAAGACCCCAACACCAAGGGCATTGAGATCTTTTCAAGCTAAAAGTCTTTTAAGTACTTTTTATTAAACCCCAAAGGCGGTTCTTAGTACGTAGAAAATAACAATAGCAAGGGCAGCACCAACTGGCAATGTAATTACCCAAGAAACTACAATATTTCTTATTACACCCATGTTAAGTGCGGCAATCCCACGTGCCATACCTACACCCAACACAGCACCTACTAGGGTTTGTGTGGTTGAAATAGGTAAGCCTGTGCCCGATGCAATAACAACGGTAGAGGCAGCGGCTAATTCAGCAGCAAAACCACGGCTTGGTGTTAAATGAGTAATACCTTCACCAATGGTTTTAATTACTTTTTTGCCTAAAATAGCAAGACCGGCAACAATACCAAAACCACCTAGTGGTAATATCCACCAAGCAATAGCGGCTTTCTTAGCAATTTCACCGTTGTTTTCAACAATGTTTACAACTGCTGCTAGAGGTCCAATTGCATTAGCAACGTCGTTAGAACCATGGGCAAATGCCATACAACAAGCGGTTAGTACCATAAGTACCGCAAATACTTTTTCTACATTGTTAAACTGCATTTCTCTATCCGCTTTAGGATCGATATTTAAACGAGAAATAGCAATTTTACCGATAACAGCAACCAGTACCGCTATACCAATAGAAATAGCAAAACCTTCAACGGTACCTAAATTAATACCAATGTGCTTTAAGCCTTTCTTAATGGTCACTAGTGCCATAATAAAGCCAGCTAAACCCATGTATATTGGGACAAAGCGCTTTGCATTTTTAAGTGGAGCGTCGGTATCAAAAATCAGCTTTTGCGCACTCATAAATATTAAGTAAGCTATGAAACCTGATATCGCCGGCGTTACAATCCAGCTACCTACAATACCAGCAACTTTACCCCATTGAATAGCCTCAGTGCCCACAGCAACAAGAGCAAAACCAATGATCGCGCCAATGATTGAATGAGTAGTCGATACCGGCCAGCCTAAAAAGGAGGCCATTAATAACCAACTGCCCGCGGCAAATAAAGAAGCGATCATACCTAGAACCATCAGTTCAGGAATGTCGGCAAATGGGGCAGCATCAATAATTCCTTTACGAATTGTTGATGTTACTTCACCACCGGCTAAATAAGCACCTGCGAATTCAAAAATCATCGCGATAAAAATCGCTTGTTTAATAGTAAGTGCTTTTGAACCTACTGATGTACCCATCGCGTTGGCAACGTCGTTTGCGCCAATACCATAAGCCATAAAAAAGCCGACTGCTGCGGCAATTAAAATTAATACCGTGCCGTAAGATGCAATGATATCCATTGTGTAACCTTAATCTTTCGTGTTTGAACTGATTTTAAATTAACGAGCTAACATCAGCTCAAGACGTGATCCTACGCGCTCTGCAATATCTGCAAGCTCACCGACCCATTCAATGATTTTGTATAAAAACATCACATCAACTGGATTTAGCTCACTTTCTACTTTACGTAGCTGGCGGCGTATTCTAATTTGCATTTCATCCGTGTCTTGTTCTATGGCATCCAATTCTACGAGCATTTTTTCAACCAGAGTTACTTCCCTGCCTTTAAAGCCCGTTTCTAACAATTCTTCTAATTCATTGATCGCTTTAGATGCTTGTTTAGTTGCATCGACACAACGAGTGACATATGCCAAAAAGTCTTCTTGGATCTCTTTTGGTATGATCATTTCACGACCAATTACACGCCCAGCAATATCTTTTGCTTTGTTAGCAATTTTGTCTTGTTGGGTTACTAATTCGAGCAGATCTGTACGCTCTACTGGCATAAATAGCCCGCCAGGTAGTTGTAAACGTATAGTTCTTTTCATTTCATCAGCTTCACGTTCTAAATTACGAATGGTTAAACGTAGCTCTTCTGCTTGTTGCCACTCTTCTTTAAAAACATGATTAAAAAAAGGTATCAAACTTTCGCTAGCTTGATGAGCCTTCCTGATGTGTTCTTCTATTGGTTTTATAGGGGATTTAGCAAAAACACCTAAAAAATTTGTTGGCATAACTGACCCTTTAATCAATTCAATATGCTGTTCAGCCTGAATTTTACAGCATTAAGCTAGATTGTGAACGCTTTTTCTCATTCAATTATTTACAAAAAATAAAAAAGGCAGTGTATTACTGCCTTTGATATTTTTTGGTTATTCGTATCACTACAGTGATTTTTCAATATCTTCTTGAGATGTATGACGAATATCTTTGCCGTTTACAAAATAAATGACATATTCAGCGATGTTTTGACAACGATCGCCGATACGCTCTAATGAGCGAACAGACCATACTAAATCCATAATTTTTGGAATTGAGCGCGGATCTTCCATCATGTAGGTCATTATTTGACGAGTAATTGCTTCATACTCTCTATCTACTTTAGCATCCTCTTTATGCACTTCAAATGCGCGTTGCACATCCATACGTGCAAATGCATCTAAAACGTCATGCAACATTTTAGATACTTGGCGACCCATATTTTCAATGTTTACTAATAAATCTTGTTGATCCTTAGTAAATGAGTCTAGTGCAACTTTAGCAATTCGCTTAGCTTCATCGCCAATTCTTTCTAAATCAGCAATGGTTTTTGCTATTGCAATTACTAAACGCAAATCACTGGCTGCAGGTTGGCGCTTTGCAATAATACGGGTGCAATCTTCATCAATACTGACTTCCATTGCATTAACTTTATAGTCGTTTTCACGTACTTTTTGTGCTAATACAGCATCGTTTTGGCTTACTGCATCAAGCGCACTATTAAGTTGTTGCTCAACTAATCCACCCATACTTAGTACATGGTTACGAACATCTTCTAGCTCTTGATTAAAACGACCAGAAATATGTTTATTAATGTTGTGTTCCATAATGACCTTCTTTAATAATTCATTGCTTTCGCGTTTTAACCCGACTAGCCGTAACGACCAGTAATATAATCTTCTGTTTTTTTCTTCGTAGGCGTCGTAAATAAAGTATTAGTATCTGAATACTCAATCAGCTCACCCATATACATAAACGCTGTTTGATCAGAAACACGAGCCGCTTGTTGCATGTTGTGAGTAACAATAACCACGGTAAACTTATTCTTTAAATCATTAATTAGCTCTTCGATTACTAAGGTTGAAATCGGGTCGAGTGCTGATGTTGGTTCATCAAGTAGTAATACCTCAGGCTCTATCGCAATAGAGCGGGCTATAACTAAACGTTGCTGCTGACCACCCGATAAACCAAATGCGCTATCGTGCAGTCGGTCTTTTACTTCATCCCAAAGAGCCGCACCACGTAGCGATTGCTCTACCACTTCATCTAGCTTACGCTTTTCTTTAATGCCTTGCAGGCGAAGGCCGTAAACCACATTCTCATAAATTGATTTTGGAAATGGGTTTGGACGCTGAAACACCATGCCGACATTACGACGAAGGGCTGCAACATCAACGCTTTTATCGTAAATATTCTGTCCATGCAGCATGATTTCGCCTTCAATACGACAAATATCAACCAAGTCGTTCATGCGGTTAATACAACGTAATAAGGTTGATTTACCACAACCTGACGGGCCGATAAATGCTGTTACTTGGCCTTTAGGAATATTCATATTTACTTTACTCAGTGCTTGTTTATCACCGTAGTAAAGGTCGAGATCTTTAATTTCTAGCGCTTTTTGTTCGTCTGTTAAATTATTTAAATCTAACTTCAAGCTTGGCTTTGCTTGGTTTACTTTTGGAGCGACTGTAATCATGTTTGTTACCTATACTAAATTAATGCTCAAGCGATCTGAATTTTTCACGTAAATGGTTACGTATACCAATGGCTGTGATGTTAAGGGTAATAATAACCGACACTAACAAAAAGGCCGTTGCATATACCAGCGGACGCGCCGCTTCAACGTTCGGACTTTGAAAGCCAACATCGTAAATATGAAAACCTAAGTGCATGAACTTTCTGTCTAAATGTATATATGGGAAGTTACCATCAAGCGGTAACGTTGGCGCCATTTTTACCACACCCACCAGCATAAGCGGTGCAACTTCACCCGCAGCACGAGCAACCGCTAAAATTAATCCCGTCATAATTGCAGGGCTGGCCATAGGAATAATGATTCGCCATAGCGTTTCTACCTTAGTCGCACCCAGTGCTAATGAACCATCGCGTACTGTACTAGGAATACGAGATAAACCTTCTTCGGTTGACACTATTACCACAGGCAACGTTAATATAGCCAAGGTAAGTGCCGACCACATCACGCCAGGAGTACCAAATACAGGGGTAGGCGATGACTCAGGATAAAATAATTGGTCAACACTACCACCAACCATATAAACAAAGAAACCTAAGCCAAATACGCCGTATACAATAGACGGAACACCCGCCAAGTTAATAACCGCAATACGGATCATTTTAGTAATTGCGTTTTTAGCCGCATACTCATGTAAGTAAATAGCAGCAACCACGCCAAATGGCGTTACAATCACAGCCATTAACATCACCATAAATACCGTACCAAAAATAGCAGGAAATACGCCACCTTCGGTATTGGCTTCACGTGGGTCATCTGAAACAAACTTACCTAACTGCACAAAGTAATGACCTAGTTTAGCAAAAAAGCCCATGTCGTTTGGAAACCATACGTCCAACACTTGATATAGCGGGATTGTAACAACCTCACCACGCATATCTTTTACGATTACTTGGTCACGTTTAGCTTGTTTACGCAGTGCAAATAGCTCTTTTTCTAATTCGCCATATTTCGTACGTAAATCAGCACGCGCTTGAGCAAGTTCAGCAACACGCTCGTCGGTTAGCTCATTATCAAGCAAATAGGCTTTTTCCTGTAAACGTAAACGCTCTAGCTCATAGTTAATATGCCCTATGTCGCCATTTTGCAAATCAAGCGCTTCGTCGTTTAAGTCAACCGCACGCTCTACAAGGTCATGTAAGGTTTCAACTTTATCAGCTGTTACCGTTTCGCCATCTTTAATGACGCTCTCTACATACCCATAAAAGTTACCGTTTTTACTACGCTCAAACACCGCGAGCGCTTTGGGCGCTGAACTTTGTTTAATATCGGTTTCGAGTATCCAGCGAAAATCTAAATCAACATACTCACGGTTACCTGTTTTAATCAGTAAACGCTCAACCTCGTCTTTTTCAAATTTAGAAACATCAATACCCGTTGCCGCTAAGCGCGACTTAGGTACTAATTCACGGTCATAAATTTCACCAATAACGGTTTGCTTAGCAATTGAACCTTCAAGCTCATACTGCATAACTTGAGATGGCCAAAAAAAGCTTAGTCCCTTCCATGCAATCATGGCGAGTAAACCAATTACTGAAATTAAACTGATGCTGACAGCACCACCGGTCATCCAAATCCAAGGAGAACCAGACCTAAACCACTGCTTTACCATGTCGTGTTTCTCCACTTACATTGAGCTGTATTTTTCACGCAGCTGCTGACGAACAAACTCAGCAACTGTGTTGAAAATAAAGGTGAATATGAATAATACAAAGGCGGCTAAGAATAGAATTCGGTAATGCGAACTCCCTACTTCCGACTCAGGCATTTCGACGGCGATATTAGCGGCTAAGGTACGCATGCCTTGGAAAATACTCCAATCCATAATTGGGGTATTACCGGTAGCCATAAGTACAATCATAGTTTCGCCTACGGCACGGCCTAATCCCATCATTACTGCAGAAAAAATACCTGGGCTGGCGGTTAATAACACCACACGAATTAGGGTTTGCCACTGCGTAGCACCTAATGCTAACGAGCCATTTGATAAATGTTTAGGCACACTAAATACCGCATCTTCGGCAATTGAGAAAATAGTGGGAATAACCGCAAAGCCCATCGCGATACCCACTACTAATGAATTACGCTGATCGAAGGTCATGCCTAATTCATTAGTTAGGTATTGACGCACATTGCCATCAAACATCCATAACTCAATACTTTCGCTCATCGCAAACGACAACCAACCAATAAATAACACCACTGGTATTAATAAAATTGAATGTGAGCCTTCAGGGATTTTATGGCGAATAACCGCAGGTAATTTATTCCAGCCTAAAGCGGTTGCTAAAATACCCAATGGCAGTAACACCAGCAAACCAACAATAGCCGGCAAGTGCTCTTCAATTAAAGGCGCTAACCACAAGCCAGCTAAAAAGCCGAGTATTACCGTAGGCAGAGCTTCCATTATTTCAACCGTTGGCTTTACCACACGGCGCAATTCGCTCGACATAAAATAAGCAGTATAAATAGCGGCTGAAATAGCAATAGGTACAGCAAATAACATTGCGTACATAGCAGCTTTTAAAGTACCAAATGAAATTGGCACTAGTGAAAACTTCGATTCAAAATCATCACTGGCAGAAGTAGATTGCCAAATATAACCCGGCTCTGGGTAGCCTTCGTACCATACTTCTTGCCAAAGCGCTGACCACGTTACTTCTGGATGCTCGTTATGAATTTCTAAAACCGTCAGCTTGTTATCAGCTAAAATTAGCGCCGCATTTGAACGCGGAGCAATAGCAAACTGTTCAATTTCACCATCACTGACTTTACCTTGCCATAACTTTGCTTCACTGGTGGTGTAATAAAGCCCTAATTCACCATTTTGACCCGTTGTAAAAAAGGTACGACGATAAAATTCAGTAAAAATATTCAGCTTGCTTTGTTTGGTAGTTTCAAACGAACGGATTTTTTGAAATTCACGCCCTGAGTCTGTATTGATTTCAAACCACTGGGATATTTCACCGTTATCATTGGCCAACATCAGTGAGTTTGCACCAGCCAATAGTTGCGATGACACTATATTCGCGTTTTCTTCATTGGCAGATAATAATTGAATTTGCTCAACTTCACTTGGGTAGCGGGTATCGAATACGTAAATTTGATTGGCAGAACGAACAAATGTGCGGGTGGTATCTGGCGACATTAATAGCTCATCTACGCGACCATCAACGTTAAGCTCGGTGCGTTCCACTTGCCATTCAACTTCACCGGTAAACATATTTTCTTCGGCTACAAAGCTACTAAATACCACACGTTTATCGGCAGTAAGTGCCACAACGGCTGTTTTGTCTTCATAATGGCTAAAGGCAAAACGCTTAATAGCTGTACCTTGCTCATCAACTTCGAGTGCCATTTCTCCTAGTGGATAACCTAAACGCGGAGTTAGCTTACGCTCATTATTAGGGAAGGTGACTAAAAACTTAGGCGCGACAATAGTTACGGTGCCATTTTCTAAACCATACGCATAATGCCCTTGAAAAGGAGCACTGTTTGCAAAACTGCTTACCCGCGCGGATAAAGTGGCATTAAGTGTTTTTAGTTTTTTACCAAACTGTGCTTTATCAACACTGTAGAAGTTAACTTGACCTTGATCATCAAGTAAATATGCAACCTCAGTTTGCTCCTCGACACCAAGCCCTACTATTTGCTCAGCATTAGCAACATTAAAGCTAGCGCGCTTTTCAACTTTGGCTGACTCGAAAATGGGCTGCACTACATAAAGAAGGTAAAAGAAGATCAATAGCAGCGCTATTAATACCATTATACCGCCTGCGGTTATACCAAACTTAGCAAACCGGTCTTTAAATAGACGGCTTCGATCCGTATTAAAAGTCGGTTTATTCGGATTTGAAGTCATCAAAACACCCTTATATCTTAACGTTGGGCGCATTATATTTCATCAAAGTGACAGTAATGTTACAGTCGTAATAATTCTTTACTTATAGAGAGTCTGTTCATCTTTGCAGATTAAATTTACAGCTTTTTGAGCAGGTTGTAGGCAAAATTACAACTTCAAATAATACTAAAGAATTATTTATTTTAGTGGTTATATTTATTTTTGCGTTATTAATGAACTAAATCAATTATTAATTGGACAAACTATTTATCCAAGACAATACTCAATGGGCATCTAATATAACAATAATAAAGTAACCTCCTAAGATGTAACAATCCTTTTGTGGTTAGCTTTTACATACATTTAGAATCAAATACATTAGATCGCATCACTTAATGCCTATGCATTTATTTTTTCATTTGGGCTTAAAAAGAGAACTATTATGAAGCAGTTGGTAATAACTATTTTAGGGGAAGATCGCCCCGGTTTAGTAGAAAGTATTTCATCGGTTATATTAGAAAACCACGGCAATTGGTTAAGTAGTAACTTGAGTCACTTACTCGGTCACTTTGCAGGCATTATACAGGTTGAAGTGGCTGAAGAACATTTACAGACATTTCAAAATGCGCTCAATGGGCTTCCTAAGTTAGATGTTCGCATTGAAAAGGGCAACATTGAAATTGAGCCAGTAGAGCTTGAGCAGCTTAATTTTGTGATCACTGGTAACGATCGCCCTGGTATAGTGCAAGAGCTAGCAAGTGTTATTCGCCATAAAGGCGCGAATATTACAAACTTAAACTCTAGGCAGCAAAGTGCGCCAAATTGGGGAGTGCCAATATTTAGTGCCGTTGCCACCGTGAGCCTACCTAACGGATTAAATAAAGAAGAAGTTATTAATGCACTTGAGTCAATTACAAGTGACTTAGTAGTGGATGTAGAGCAAAGCTAAATCAGCCCTACTAGTATGAACACGAAAAAGGCGCTAATTATAGCGCCTTTTTTATGCATAACACCCAGTGCTACATATCTACATGACGGTTAATACTTTGCATCATCTGCTTCAGACCTTGCTCTTCGAGCTGTAAGATCTCCTCTAGCTTTTCTTGAGCCTCTGGTGACTGCGCTTTATCTGCCAAATAACTATATGCATTTAATACTTTTTGATGCTGCTGAGATAAATACTCTTGAATCGCTATTTCATCTAGCTCATTAC
The DNA here is from genome assembly GCF_013394125.1 of Pseudoalteromonas sp. Scap25. Lineage (GTDB taxonomy): Bacteria > Pseudomonadota > Gammaproteobacteria > Enterobacterales > Alteromonadaceae > Pseudoalteromonas. Next base: position 2,976,402 of record NZ_CP041327.1, read on the forward strand.
TGCGATCTAAATCAGTAAAGCTAATGATTTCTGAGTGCTCTGAAAAATATTCATAACAGTATGTATCTAAAGTATTTATTTCAGTGATTGCTTTAAACCCGATTAAATCCTCAGCAAGTTTTTTTTCATACTCAACACAATAATCAATTAACTGTTTGTTATGCTCTCCAAGTAAATCCCTTACGCTAAAAAAATTAGCCGCCATTTGTGTATGAAACTGAACGGTCCAATCGAACACTTCTTGAATTGTTTTAACTTGCATGTGCGTTCCTTACTTTTTAAAACTATTGATTAAATAGATGCGTGAATCATGCCAATAAGAAATGCAATAAAATCAGTAGATAAAGAAAAGATTGCCTAACTTGTACTGATATTTTCAGTACAAGTTACATAATCAGTGTAAATATTATAGGTTGCGCTTTCGCCACAATAAATACACAGCAGGCAATACCAGCAATGTTAAAACAATGGCGCTAAACATACCGCCGACCATAGGAGCGGCTATTCGACTCATTACTTCACTGCCCGTGCCTGTACCATAAAGCACCGGTAATAAGCCAATAACTATGGTTGCCACTGTCATCATTACCGGACGTACTCGTAGACCCGCACCTTCTAGTATCACCTGTTTAAGCTGCTCTGTACTCAAGCTTTTACCCATTTTAGAAGCAGCCTCTACCTGCGCTTTATAGGCTTGGTTTAAATAAACCAACATTATAACGCCTATTTCTACGGCCACCCCAGCAAGGGCAATAAAGCCGACTCCTACAGCAACAGAGAAATTAAAGCCTTCTAAGTACATTAGCCAGATACCTCCTATCATCGCCAGTGGTAAAGTCGCCATAATAATAAATACCTCGGTGAAACTTCTAAAGTTAAGGTAAAGCAATACTACAATAATGGCTAAGGTCAGCGGCAACACATAACTCAGTTTGGCTTTGGCACGCTCCATATATTCGTATTGCCCAGCCCAAGTTATAGAGTATCCAGCAGGTAAAATTAGCTGCTCGTTTAGTAACTGCTGAGCATTTGCTACATAGCTACCAATATCTGTATCTTTAATATCAATAAAGCTCCAACCATTTAAACGGGCATTTTCACTTTTTATCCCAGGCGGGCCATCACTAATAAATACATCCGCCACATCAGCAAGTGCGATACGTTGACCCGTTGGAGTAACAATAGGTAAAAGCATCAGTTCTTCAGGGGAGTCACGGTACGCTTGCGGATAACGAAGATTTACAGGGTAGCGCTCTTGACCCTCAACCGTTTCAGTCACGTTCATGCCACCAATTGCGGTTGCGACTACTTGTTGCACATCAGCAATATTTAAACTGTAGCGCGCTGCTTTTTCACGGTTAATATCTACCTTAATATAACGCCCACCCGCTACACGCTCTGAGTAAACAGACGCCGTACCGGGAAGATCTTTAAGTAATACCTCTATTTGTTGACCTATTTTTTGAATTTCATTCAAATTAGGGCCCGCGACTTTTATACCCACAGGGGTTTTAATCCCTGTAGCCAGCATATCTATCCGTGTTTTAATTGGCATTACCCAAGCGTTCGTCAGCCCAGGAAACTTAACTAAAGCATCCAGCTCTTGTTTGAGCTTTTCAGTGGTCATGCCTTCGCGCCACTGATCCTTAGGCTTAAACTGTATAAAGGTTTCAATCATGGTCAGCGGTGCCGGATCGGTTGCCGTTTCCGCTCGTCCAATTTTACCAAATACGGTTTTCACCTCGGGCACAGTGGCAATCAATTTATCGGTTTGCTGCAATAGCTCGCGCGCCTTACCTATTGAAATTCCTGGATAAGTAGTCGGCATATACATTAGATCCCCCTCATCAAGAGGTGGAATAAATTCACTGCCTATTTTATTTATCGGATAAAAGCCCATTAAAGTAATAACTAGCGCAATCAGCAAGGTACTTTTCGGAAATTTTAATACTAGATTTAACAGCGGCTTATAACTATTTACCAGTAAACGGTTAACTGGATTTTTATTTTCAGAGATCACCTTACCCCGAATGAAATAACCCATCAGCACGGGTACTAAGGTAATTGCTAATCCAGCAGAAGCTGCCATTGCATAGGTTTTTGTGTACGCTAATGGCGCAAACATTCGCCCTTCCTGAGCTTCTAAAATAAATACCGGCATAAAGCTCACGGTAATGATTAATAAGCTAAAAAATAACGCAGGCCCAACTTCACTGGCAGAGTCAATCACCACTTGCCAACGGTTTTCATCTGTTAGCGGTTTTTTCTCCATATGCTTGTGCATGTTTTCAATCATCACAATCGCACCATCAGTCATAGCACCAATCGCAATAGCAATCCCGCCTAATGACATGATATTGGCGTTAATTCCCTGCCAGTACATAATAATAAAAGCGGTGAGTATGCCTAACGGTAAGGTAATAATAGCCACCAAAGATGAGCGTACATGAAATAAAAACACCACACACACTAAAGCCACTACAATAAGCTCTTCCATTAATTTAGAGGTGAGGTTATCAACTGCGTCTTTTATTAAATGAGAGCGGTCGTACACAGGTACAATTTCAACCCCCTCTGGTAGCCCTTTTTTAAGTGACTCTAATTTAGCTTTAACGAGCTCTATGGTTTTTTGCGCGTTTTCACCAAAGCGCATAACCACTACGCCACCTGCCACCTCGCCTTCGCCATTAAGCTCGGCAACACCGCGGCGCATTTGCGGACCTAAACGCACATTAGCAACATCACGTAACTGTAGCGCAGTACCGTTAGCGTTTATACCTAAAGGAATGGCTTCTAAATCAGCAACACTTTTTACGTAGCCAGTACTGGTGACCATGTATTCAGCTTCTGCCATCTCAACTACCGATGCACCCATTTCTTGATTACCTTGCTTAATGGCAGTTTGAATAAGGCTTAGCGGAATACCATAAGCACGAAGCTTATCGGGCTGAACGTTTACTTGGTATTGTTTAACCATGCCGCCTACCGATGCCACTTCGGACACACCAGGTACAGTTTGCAGTTCAAATTTTAAAAACCAATCTTGTAAACTGCGTAATTGGCTGATGCCATGCTTACCGGTGGTATCAGTGAGTGCATATAAATACACCCAGCCAACGCCGGTGGCATCGGGGCCAAGCTCTGCAATTGCCGTACTAGGCAAACGGGCAGATACTTGACTTAGATATTCCTGAACACGACTTCGTGCCCAGTATAAATCAGTGTCTTCGTCAAAAATAACGTACACGTAGGAGTCGCCAAAGAAAGAAAAACCGCGTACTGTTTGCGCCCCAGGTACCGATAGCATTGCCGTGGTTATAGGAAATGTAACCTGATCTTGCACTACTTGCGGCGCTTGCCCAGGATAAGAGGTTTTAACAATAACCTGTACATCTGATAAATCGGGTAAGGCATCTACAGGCGTATTTTTTACAGCATACAAGCCACCACCAATCAGTATTGCGGTTAGTAACAAAACAAAAAAACGGTTAACAACAGACCAGCGAATAATTGCAGTAATCATAACCACTCCTAGTGATGCTGACTGTGCGTAGCATGCACAGGCGTTATTGTATGAATCACAAATTCACCTTGCTCAATGCTAAAGGTAAAAGTAACTTCATCGTTAGGCTTGAGCATCTCAGTCATTACATTTTTTGCTAGTATAAAGTCCATTGTTGCAGGTCCTCGGCCCCACTTTTCAATTGCCTCACGGCTGATATTCACAATACGATTATTAGCATCAATACTATTAATTACTCCATTCACAGTTGCCGTATTTGGGTTGGCATCACTCATTTGCATACTGTTATGCGAAACTGCTTGCATACGTTTAAAGTCAGAGTTTTTACTCGACTCTGAATCAATTAAAAACTGTGCTGAAGTAACCACTTCATCGCCTGCCATAACACCTGATAAAATTTCGGTATTAGCCGCATCACTTCGCCCTAAAGTTACCTCGACCGATTTAAAACGACCTTCCCCAAGTGCAACTACAACACGGTTTTGGCTACCAGTGCGAATAACAGCTTCTTTAGGTACGATTAACTGTTTTTCAGCTACTTGACTATGAATACTGACTTGAGCAAACATATTAGGCTTTAACTGATGGCCTTGGTTATCAAAGCGCAAACGTACTCTTAAAGTACGATTTTTAGCATCTAAGGTAGGGTAAATATAATCCACTTGCCCTTGCCAGCGTTGGCCACTTAAATAATCGAGTGTCATGGTTACAGGCAAACCAACACGAATAAGTTCTGCTTGGCGCTCAAATACCTCAGCCTCAACCCATACTTCATCAAGCTGAGCAATACTCATCATTGAGGTATCAGGTTTAACATAAAATCCTTCACGAATATTAAGCTCATCAACAACACCACCTTGGCGGGCATAAAACGTTATGTTTTGCAGTACTTGCTGACCTTTTTGCAGACGTGAAATAAAGCCATCAGACACATTGAGTGATTTTAAACGGGCTTTAGCGGCACGAATTAACACCGGATTATTGCGCTTTAACGCTAACACAAACTCTTCTTGTGCATTCACTAGCTGTGGTGAATATAAGGTATAAAGTGGCTCATCTTGTTTAACCTGATCGCCCGCGGCTTTAACGTATAAGGTTTCGACCCATCCCTCTACGCGCGGATGAATATGAATTAGCTGGTCTTGGTTGTATTGCACATAACCTACGGTGTTAACTTCATTTTCAAGTGCTGCAAACGCAACAGGCGCTGTGCGCACACCTAGATTATTAATCACAGTGGGTGAAATTTTAATACTGCCAGGCCCTTCATTTGCGCCACTGTCTGGCTCTTCGTAAACAGGCACTAAATCCATGCCCATGGGCGATAAACCAGGTTCGTCACGGCGATAATTACTATCCATAGGAGCCACCCAATAAAGCGGCTCTTTTTTGCTACTGGCTTTACTGTCAGTTGGCATAGAGTGCTCACTAGGTAAGCTTAATAAAACCCCCGCAGTTAATGCCGCACTGCATATAGCCACCAGTGATAATTTTAAATTAGTATTCATAGGTCGACTCCTGCAGTGGTGTGTTTTTTAAGCTGATATCATCAGCACTGGCATAATAATTTAACCTTGCAATAATAATCTTTTGATCAACATGAATATTTAGTGCGTCTATCTTGGCATTTAATTGACTAATACGCGCTTGCATTACATCTGAGAAGTTACCATCATCGCGGGTATAGGCATTCAGGGTCGCTTGGGCCTGCTCGGCCATTTGCGGTAGCAGCTTGGTTTGATAAAGCTCGGCGCGCTGATGAAGCCTTGCTAACTGGCTAACTTCCTTAAAATACATTCCTTGTAGCTTTTTAAGGGCAATTAATTTTTGTGTTTTAGCCTCTTCGCTATCAGCAATGGCAGCATTTACAAGTTGATCTTGGCGGTTATCGGTAAACAGCGGCAAATCAATGCTTATACCCACAGAGAAAAGGTCTGCTCGCGAGCCGCCCATTGGCATATCATCGCGGTAACCGTACCCCATATTAACGCCAATTTGAGGTTTATAGCCTTGCTCAGCCACACTTATTTGAGTTTGCTTTGCCACTATTGCATTATCCATTGCCATAATTGCAGGGTGCTTTAATAGCATGGCCATCAGTTGTTGATACTCTAACTCGGTGTAGTTTTTTAATGCTGTAAGCTCTGAAAAGTCATCACTGACAGGCTGGCTAAGCATATCGATAGGCAACCATTGTGTTAGCCGCTTTTTAGCTCCTTGTAGCTGTTGCTCCAGTTGCATTAATTTATCTTCAAGGAGGGTTAACTCTAATTGCGCTCGAATAATATCTTGTTGGCGTGTTTTACCCACCGAGCTTACATAGCTTGATTCTGTAATATCAATGAGCTGAGTAAACAAGGCTTTATCTTGCTCAATTAGTGCAATGCTTCGCTGCGCTCTATAAGCATTAAACCATGACTCAGTAACTATGGTTTTTACTTGCGCGAGTCTATCTTTGCGCAGCCAAGGCTCTGCTGCAGCTGACTGAGAAAGAGCCTTTTGTTGAAGTGCTAGGCTATCGCCTCGACTCAGTGATTGGCTAATTCCCACTTTAAATTGGGTCATATTTTCTTGATCAAAAGCAAAACCATTAGTTGGTAGGTTCATTAACCCTAATGTAAGCACTGGATCAGGTAAGGTTCCTGCGGCAATACTTTTTGCTTCAATTGATGATTGTTTTTGCTTACTGGCTTTAAGCCAAGGCTCATGGTTTAAGGCATAGTTTATTGCCTCATTTAAACCTAGTTCAGCACTGTGTACAGAGACACTAATACTCAACAAGCTACTTATACACAAGGATTTTAATACTGCGAAGTGATTCATCACTTGCTCCACTTAAATTTAAAAATAACGAATGAAAACGATTAAATTTATAAGCAGATAGATGACAAAAAGCTAAATAACTAGATTTTAAATACACCTACCCTGCGATTATGCAGGCATAGGAGGACGGTAAAGAGAACGTGCAAAGTTAACTTGATGCTGTATTACAGCATGTTGCACTTTTTCAGAGGGTAATTTGGAGGCTATAAATAGTGAGTTTACATGCAAGGCTGAATGCGAACTACAAGCACTCATCGGGCAACTGCAATCTTGGGTTAACGTGCTTTGCTCACTACAGCAATCCATAGACAGGGTTGTTGTATCAGCGTCGTCACTCATAGCCATCTCACTATGCTGCATCGATGCATGGGTTGCCATGTTCGTATGCGGCATATCACATACCATAGATACAGACGCAACGGCTTGACCCACAAAGGTGAGTAACAAAGTTAGCGTGAGTAAAATACAGTAAATACGTTGCAATGAATTAACCTAAAAATAAATAGACGTTTAAAGTTTATGGGAACTGTGTTTAAAACTCAATAATTAACTGGTTTTTACTACTGGTTTTATGAAGCTACTGGCCGCAATGGCGAACAAGCAATAGCCGGTAAAATACCAAAAGCCAGTACCAAACTCAGCATGCATATTAAGTAAATCTTCTGAGTTCGCGTTTGCATTACCAGCCATGTAAGCCACTATTAATGCAATAACAAACACATCCACCATACTCCATTTACTTAAACCGATAATCACCTTACCAAGATTGTGCTTAAACGAAGTCTCCTTCAGCACACAATACAACAATTGAAGCAGCAGCTTAATTGTTGGGATTACCATTGAAAAAAACGCCACTAGTATCGCCACTAAGTAGTTTTTGTTATCGGCCAGTTCGTTAACGGTGCCCCAAATACTGCGCGTTTTTTGATAAGCGCTGATCTCGCCTTCAAGTTTATCTAACCCCAACATACTCGAGATCATCATTAGCATATTACGGGTGTTTTGATTCCCTTCATCTGCCAACATTTCGATGCCCGCCTCAGCAAGTTTAGACTTATCAATTTTACCTTCCATACTCAGTACGGGCTGAGTCACCCCGGGAATTAATAAAGCTAAGGCAATTAAAATAGTGGTAATAGGTAAAAATAAACGCATGGTGTAATACTAAGTAAAATCAATATGTGCCAATCATACCCAAACGTTATACGTTAGTCTTGCTCAATAATAGTGGCCAATAGTTCATCCGCATACTGGCGTGCATCCAACATGGCGCTAAATACGGTCTCAATATTCGAGGCTGGGCGAATAGTTTCTAACAACTTTTTAGCCAATTGCCAATTATCTTCCTCTACCGCTTTTATTAAATGTAAAGAATTACCCATCATGCCTTCAAAACTTAATAGTGCACCGGATAACTCAGCCCCTAAACTAAACTCTTTAGCAATAGCTTCCAGCTCCATATCTAAAATAGCATCAAGCACCGACATTAAGCCGACTAAATAACCTTGTTCTGCAATGACTTTTCCGCCTGGTTCTAAAATTATTTGCATGAACTGCGCTCGACATAAGCCTAAACGAGTAAGTTCACTGGGCTTGTCTGAGCCAAGCTCGCTTAGCGCCAATACTCGTACAAACTTTCTAATAGAATCTTCCCCTAAATACACAACCGCCTGAGGAATAGACGTTATCACTAAATTTTTATTAGCAGAGCGAGCATTCACTAGTTTTAGGACGCGTGCAGTCAAACCGACATCTTTAGAAATGCGTTGATTAATTTCATTAAAGTCTAAATCTGTGCGGGATGTGCAACGCAGTAAGTCTAAAACAGCCATTTTTAGAGGTTCGATACTGTTGTAACTTAACATTTCTGGATGTGCAAAAAAGAACCCTTGAAAATAATCGCATCCAGCCTCTTTAAGCTGCCTAAATTCATCATAGGTTTCAATTCGCTCAACCACTATTTTAATATTAGGAAAATTGCGTTTGAGCTTTTTCAGCAACATGCTGGTTTTTATTACAGGCTCTTCAACTTCAAGCTTAATATAATCAACCAAACTGAGTAATGGTTGCCATTTTTCATGTGAGTCGTAGTCATCTAACGCAAATACATATCCTGCTTTTTTTAACTCTATCACTCTCTCAACAACAAGCTCTATATTTTCAGTACGCTCAACAATTTCAATTACAGTATTATCAGGCTGTAATAATTTAGGCAAATCCTCTAAAAGCCCCTCGCTCGATAAATTAATAAACGCAGTTTGATTGAGCGTTAGCTTTTCTATGCCAACCAGCATTAACGCATTAAAAAAAAGTCGCCCAGTGGCTTGCCCGTCAGTTGTTCCTACAGGAAAAGCATTATTAACTGAATCTCGATAGAGCAATTCATAAGCAAAAATACTTTTATCACCGTCAAAAATTGGTTGCCTAGCAATATATTGAGTAACCAAAATAGATGAATTTTTTACCTCTAGATTATTTGGCATTAACCTTCCTACTTAACAGTGATGTCATCATTATTTTTTATTATTTAACCAGTATAGTGAAACTTTAAAGACTTGCTGCAATTTTAATTAGATTAAAAACAAACAAATAAGACTAAATTTATAACCCTAGAGCAGAATTATTAGTATCCTCATTTTTTATAGGGTTTTTGAGTTTACAACTGCTCTAAGCATACCCAAAGGTTATGGTTATAAGGTATAATGCGATTATTAATTTTTTATAAACTCACAAGAAAGAGTCCCTTATATGAGCATTGAACAAGCCTTAATAGAACGTAGCAGTAACCAATGTGAACTCTGCGCAGCAACAGACGACCTAACTGTATACGAAGTTCCTCCTGTTACCGAAGCTCATTCAGATAAATGCATCTACATCTGTCAAACATGTAAAGATCAAATTGAAGGCAATAGCGATTTAACCCCGACCCATTGGCATTGCTTAAATGACAGTATGTGGAGTCAAACACCTGCGGTACAAGTTGTTGCTTATCGCATGCTGACTCAGTTAGCAGCTGATAACGGCTGGGCACAAGACGCGCTAGATATGATTTACCTTGAAGAAGACACATTAACATGGGCGCAGCAAGCGCTTGCTGAAGATGATGATATTAAACACATTGATAGCAATGGTGTAGTACTACAAGCTGGCGACACCGTCACGTTAATAAAAGATTTAGATGTGAAAGGTAGCAGCTTAACAGCAAAGCGCGGTACAGCCGTGCGCAATATTGGCTTAACCAGCAACCCTGAACATATTGAAGGACGTGTTGATGGACAGCGTATTGTAATTTTAACTAAATACGTAAAAAAATAAGTAATAAATCAAGGCGCCTAGCGCCTTTTTTTATATCTCGACTTTCTTTATTTGCTAGTTAAGCAATGATTAAGCAATTCAACCGTATGCTAGCGACCTTATACCATACTCCATCAAGGAACTCTTATGTTCTCATCTAAGCCTAATTCAATGTTAAAGTCGATTGCAGGCTTGTGTTTTCTAGCAAGTGGCACACTTATGCTGAGCGCATGTAACGATGACGCAGCGCAGCAAAATAGTGCTGTGGCGCAAACAATGACCACCTTACCTGTGCAAGTTAGTTACTTAGATCGCAGCCTAATTGCGCCTAATTCACAGCTAACCGTTACCTTGGTTGATGTGTCAAAAATGGATGTGGCAGCAACGGTTATCTCTGAGCAGGTAATTGATTTAGTAGGCGCACCGCCTTATAAAGTAGAGCTTGAGTATAACCTTGAAAAGATTGACCCAACTCACCGCTATAGCGTGCGTGCAACCATTAATAATCAAGGAAACTTGCTATACACCAGCACAACGAGTAACCCGCCTTTTGATAATACGGCCTCATCAGAGCCTTTAGAGATTATTGTTTCAAAAGTAGCGCCAAAGCCAGACGTTGACTTAGTAAACACCTACTTCAAAGCAGTTTCAATCGACGGCAACCCTGTTGTAGTAAATACCAAAGAGCCATTTATTCAGTTTAATAGTGACAAAACTGTATACGGCTTTTTAGGATGTAATAACTTTAATGGCGGTTATGAAGTATCGAAGCAAGCAGTGACTTTTACGCAGTTAGCTACCACGCAAAAAATGTGTCATGACAATATGGAACAAGAAAGCGCGATGGCGGCTGTGCTTCAGGCAGCAACGCAATGGCAAATTAATGGTGAAAAATTAGTATTACAAAATGAGGCAGGCAGCCAACTTGCTACCTTTAACGCTGTTTACTTTTGATTAAGAACGTAACAATACCCCACATCTAAGCAAATAAATAAGCCCAGTTAAACTGGGCTTATTTATTTTTATTCGGCGACTAACTGCTCGCTACGGTAAAAACCACTTGGCTTACTCAACAAGCTTACTAGTTCAGGTAACACATCATCCATAGTTTGTTTCAGTTTCCATGGTGGATTTATCACTATCATTCCAGAGGCGGTCATACCATGTACTTCGGTATCTGCTTCAGTACCTAATTCAAATAATTGAATATTTTTAATTCCCGCGTCAATTAAACCCTGCTCCATATTATCAATACGTTCTCTGTCTACAACCGGATACCAGATCATATATGTACCCGTCGCAAAGCGTTGGTGGGCTTTGACAATGGTTTGTACGACCGTATTGTAATCGTCTTTTATTTCATAAGGTGGGTCTATTAACACACAGGCTCTGCGCGAAGCTGGCGGTAATAAACCAATTAAGCCCGCAAACCCATTTTCGCCGCGTACTCGAATAGAGCGCTTACCTTGCATGTTTTCTTCAAGTAATACCAAATCTCGCGGATGCAACTCAAAAAACCAGCCCTTATCTTGGCGGCGCAAAAAGTGTTCGGCGATTTTTGGTGAACCTGGGTAAAACGCCAGAGACGAACTTTCATTAAACGATTTTATTAACTCAATGTAGTCATTTAAGGCACCGTGCTGACTGGTATGTTGCCAAAGTTTTTCTATGCCATCTTGGTACTCTTGGGTTTTTTGCGCGTCTGGTGCTGACAGCTCAAAAAAACCAGCACCCGAATGCGTATCGATATAGTCAAGCGGCTTATCTTTTATTGTTTGATAACCCAGCACTTGCGCTAACACTAAATGTTTAAGTACATCGGCAGGGTTACCCGCATGAAAGGAGTGTCTGTAACTAAGCATTATTTATTTTCGCCATACGCTGTTTAATAAAATTAGTGAACCATAAAGCACACTGCTTTGGCAATCGTCACAGCAAAAGCGGGTGTTTACGTGAACCATTTCTGAATGAAAAAGCCAATAGCATGAATTATCCCTTAACATAGAATAAAAATCACCTAAAACCAGCGTAAATGCTGGCAAATAAACACACTTTGCTTTACATTTGCATGACATTAATTACAGTTATATGAGCGCATTTATGAACAACAATACTCTTCAACAACTCGAACAACTGATCGACCAACTAATTACCCGTAATAATCAGTTGCAAACTGATATTACAGAGCTTAAAGAGCAAAACAGTAAACTGCTTGATGAAAATGAGTTATTACAGTTAGAGGCCCTTGAAAATGAAGAAAAACAAAAAGATGCAAGCACCACCTTGTCATCATTATTAGATAAATTACAAAGCGCACAACAGGCAAGCTAATGTCTGAGCTGCAAAACCAGCGAGTCACTGTTGAATTGCTTGGTAAAGAGCAGCAATTTGCTTGTCCGGCTGGGCAAGAAGAGGCACTAAAAGCGGCCGCCAAAAATCTGAATGATTTAGTTGAACAAATGAAACAACGTTCAACAGTCAGAAACGATCAAAAAGCATTACTTATGGCTGCTTTGAATTTAAGCCACGAATTGCTTGAAGCAAAAACTCAAAAATCAGTTGAGCTTGAGCATCAAGATCAATTGATTGATAAGTTGAGTCAATACTTAAGCTCAAACTCTGAACACACTAAATAAAAGCGCATTTTGCGCTTTTATTGTTTTTACCGTCAAAATATAGCTAGAGAAAAAGATGCAACCACTTTTAACTAAAGCTCAAAAAATAGGTAAGTGCTTACTGCTTTTAATCTGCCTATTTATACATGCAAAAAGCAATGCAGCAGTTGAGTGGCAATCGTTATCGGCTAATATTCAATTTATCAAGCAGCCAGATAGATTACGTTTTTACGACTCTAACCAAGTGTTAATTCAGGGCAGTGAGTGTGCCTTACTGGTAGATGCCAGTGGTAACTTTGCAGCAGTAGAACAACTGGTTACCAAACTAAAACAACAGCTAAAGACGCCTTTATGTTACTTAGTTGCCACTCATTTTCATGACGATCACTTACTGGGCATGGCGGTTATGCAGCATTACTTCCCAGACGCAAAACTGATTTCTCACCAACAAGTCGCTAACGACTTTTCGCGTTATCAGCAAGCATTAACAGATAAGCTAGAGGGGTTCGAAAAAAGCATTGAGCTGAGCTATCAGCGATTAGCCACCTTACCCGATGCTGAGCAAGCTCAATGGCGAGAAAAGCTCACTCGTGCTAAAACACGCTTATTTCGCTGGCAGAATTATCAACTAACACCACCAAAAATGAGTATTAGTGAGCCTAAAACATTAGATTTAGGAAATTATGTATTAACTATCAACCCGCATCAGGCACATACTAATGGCGATTTAACATTACTTGCTGACAAGGGTAAAACCTTAATAGGTGGAGATATCATTGACTGGCTTCCCTACCCTGGGCATGGCGAGCTTAAACAATGGCAAAGTTTATTAAAAAAATATATAAATAATAATTCGCTGTCACTTTTTGTTCCTGGCCATGGCAATTTAGTCGATAAAGTTAAATTAAAACAGTCACTCACGTTTTTAGAAGCAATTACGGAGCAGGTTAAAAACAACCCTGAAGCCAGTATTGAGCAATTACAAAAAAAATTCCCAAGTGAAGTACTAAAACCTTACCAACAAGACTCACTTGATATAAAATCAACTCACTTATTTTTGCAATCGGGATTACTTCGCGCTAAAAACAGTCAATAACTGAACACAATGGATTGTGTTAAAATATGGAAATATATTTTTTAAAAAGGAACAAAATGCGTCACTTGATCTTATGCTTTGCCATTGTATTGCTATGTAGCTGTAAAACCACACAGCCAGAGATCATTGCGCCTGCAGTTTCTGCACCTGTAGAGCAAAAAGCCGTACAATCAATCATGCCGACCTCTACAAACACCAACAAAGTTATTAATAAAAAAACAATACCCAAAGCCCTTAAAGCGACTCAACCGACTGACTTATGGGCACATATTGCTGATAACTTACATTTACCGGTTGAGCAAAATCAAGCGTTAAAAAAACGCATTAACTGGTATTTAAAACAACCGAATTATTTAAGAATAGTGTCTCGCCGTGCAGAGCCTTTTTTATACCATATAGTAAAAAAAGTAGAGCAAAAGCAACTCCCCATGGAACTGGCATTACTGCCATTTGTAGAAAGTGGCTTTAGGCCTACCGCCCGCTCAAGTGAACATGCTGTGGGTGTGTGGCAACTGGTTGCAGCAACTGCACATCATTTCGGGGTTAAATCAGATCAATGGTACGACGGACGCCAAGATGTGTTGGCCTCAACCGATGCAGCACTAGATTACTTAAGCTATTTACATAAACGTTTTGATGGTAATTGGTTGCATGCACTTGCGGCCTATAACACCGGTGAAGGCCGAGTTAAACGCGCTATAAAGCGCAATAAAAAAAGAGGTAAATCAACTGATTTTTGGGCATTAACCCTACCAAAAGAAACCGCTGACTATGTACCAAAACTGTTAGCACTAAGCTATTTAGTAAAGCACCCTAAAGCAAAGTTTAAACGGCCAAAGCTTCCTTACAAAGCACTGACCACCTCGTTAAATGTGGCAAAACAGTTCGACTTTTCAATTATGGCCAAGCTCTCTGGCATGGGTGTAAAGCAACTACATGCCCTCAATCGAGGTTATTTAAAAAACCAAAGTTCCCCCCATGGCCCGCATACTTTGTTGCTTCCTATTGAGCAACAAGCTTTACTAAAAAACCGTTTTTTTAAAGCCAATTTTGCAGGCGAATACATAGTCAAAAAAAATGACACACTATACGGTATTGCTAGGCATTTTGGCTTGCCTTTAAAGACACTAAAACAGCTCAATAATAAGCAAAATAACTTTATTGGTGTTGGCGAAAAACTTATTTTAGGAGAGCCTCAAACGTTACCTGAATCACTCACTATTAACTATAAAATAAGCCCTTACTTGGAACAAAAAGAGACCGTCATTCCAACCATCGAGGTAGATTACCACGTTAAGCCCGGTGATAACCTGTGGAATATAAGTCAGTTGTATGGCGTTGCTCATAGCGATTTAGCACGTTGGAATAAGTTATCAGCATCTAGCGTATTAAAGCCTGGGACTCAGTTAGTTTTATTTATACCCCAAGCTGCGACACCTAAAACCACACCGGCTAAAAAAGATCTGTTACTCGACTTACAAAATACATTAAATCATCCCCGTTAAGTTTCTAAAGCGCAGTATTTCGCGTAAAATTGCTTTTTAATTTATTTAAATCTTAAAGAGACATGCATGCAAATCAGTAAAAATTCGGCCGTTGAATTTCATTACACCCTTAGCGAAGCCGGTGAGCAAATAGAAAGTAGCCTTAACGACGCGCCATTAAGTTACATTCACGGCAGCGAAGGCATGCTACCCGGTTTAGAAACCGCACTTGAAGGTAAAACTGCTGGTGATAAATTTAGCGTAACGTTATCTCCAAGTGAATCATACGGCGAGCGTGTTGATGATTTAATTCAGCGCATTCCGCTTAAGCATTTACAAGGCGATGTAAAAGTGTGGAAGCCAGGTATGACTGCAATGGTGCAATCAAATCAGGGTCGCCATCAAGTGACTATCGTAAAAGTAGGCCGCTTTAATGCTGATTGTGATTTAAACCACCCATTTGCTGGTAAAACACTGACCTTTGATGTTGAGATTGTATCCGTTCGTGAAGCAACAAGCGAAGAAATCTCTCATGGCCATGTTCATGCTGAAGGTGGTTGCGGCCACGCACATTAATTGCTAATTAAAGGAACATGTATGTCAAAAGTTGCAATAGTAACCGGTGGCTCTAAAGGCATTGGCTTTGCTGTGGTACAGCGATTATTAACTAACGGCTATCAGGTTCATAACTTAGATATTGAGCCCAGTGAGAGTGGTGTTTTTCATCAATGTGATGTTAGTAATGTAACCGCCGTACGCCAGTGCATACAAGCTATTATTGAAAAAACACAACGCATTGATGTACTTGTTTCAAATGCTGGCAAGCACCTAAGTGCCACAATTGAGCAAACCGATGAAGCGACATTCGATGCGTTAATGGCACTGAATGTTAAAGGTGCGTACGCGGCTATACAAAGCGTATTACCAGCTATGAAAGTACAACAAGATGGCGCTATTGTGTTAATTGCCTCAGACCAAGCCATTATTGGCAAACAAAACTCATTTGCTTATAACCTGACTAAACATGCATTGGCTTCGATGGCTAAAACCACCGCCTTAGATTACGCAAGTTTTAATATTCGCGCTAATGCAGTGTGCCCTGGCACTATAGAAACGCCGTTATTTCATAATGCAATTGATGCATATTGTAAAAGAAGTGGTGCTAACAAAGCCGATATTGTTGCAGAAGAAGCCGCATTACAACCACTCAACCGTTTAGGTCAAGCCGATGAAGTTGCTGCACTGGTAAGCTTTTTATTAAGTGCAGATGCCAGCTTTATTACTGGTAGCTTACAACGTATTGATGGCGGCTACACAGCACAATGAGCACTAAAATTATTGACCCGCATCTGCACTTTTTTAATTTGCTGGAGGGTCAATACACTTGGCTACAAGGTGCGAACCCACCAGCTTGGTCTAACTTAGATAAAATAAAGCAGCCCATCAGCGCTGCTGAACTGATCAAAAGTACTAACTTTGAACTCGCAGGTTTAGTGCACATAGAGGCAGGCTTTAATAATAACCAGCCTGTTAAAGAATTAAACTGGTTAGCCAGACATATTAAAACTATACCTTATAAAGCAATTAGCTTTGCAACAATTAACCAGCCAAATAACGCATTTAAACTAGCACTTCAGCAGCTAGAACATCACTCTCTTGTAGGCATTAGAGATATCACTGAAGGTCATGATGCCGAGCGCTTATTGAGCCCTCATTGTCTCGATAACCTGCGGCACTTGAGCCATTTAAAGCTGCATTTTGAAGCCCAATTTGAAGTAGAAAACCTCAACATCACCGAGCGGCTCATTTCTTATGCCAACCAAGTTAGTGACTTACAAATAATCATTAATCACGCAGGGCTTGCACACAACCTTGCTAACTGGTCAACTGCAATTGAACTACTTGCAAAACAGCCTAATGTTGCGATTAAGTTTTCAGGTTTTGAATTACTAATGCTTAATAGCGAGCAGCAAAACCAATGTTTTAAACATATTTTAAAGCATTTTGGTATGCAAAGAGTGATCTTTGCTAGCAACTTCCCCCTGTGCCAAATTAATATTAACTACAACGAGTTATGGCAACATTATCGCAGCCTGTGTAGCGACGGTCTTACATGGCAATATTTGAGTTACAAAAATGCTGCAAGCCTCTATCAACTCTAAATGAAAACCGCTATATTTAGCTCAACAGTTTAAAAAACGAGCATGCGTATGGCCATTTTTAATCCATCTTCTCTTAAATACACATTACTCTCTTGCTCGCTAGCCGCTGTATTAACAGGTTGTGGCGGTGGAGGTAGCGACAATGCGACCAACCCAACAACTAATAATAGCGGCTGGACTCCAGGTGTATTTGCCAGTTCAGGGCAATTTAAAGGTCAATGCCAAGCAATTAGTGAAAAAAACTGGCTACGCTCTTGGAGTAACGAAACCTACCTATGGTATGACGAAATTATTGATACCAACCCTGCATTAACGTCAGGGGTTATTGATTACTTTAATACTTTAAAAACGGAGCAACTGACTGATTCAGGTGCGAAAAAAGATAACTTTCACTTTAGTTTGCCGACCGATGAGTGGCAAAGACAAAATCAATCCGGCCTAAGCTTTGGTTATGGCTTTAATATAAAAATAATTGCAGGTAGCGCGCCACGCCAAGCAGTTGTTAGCTACACCGAACCAAATACCCCAGCTAGTAATCAAAATATTATTCGTGGTTTTGAGCTTTTAGAAGTTGATGGCGTTGATTTTATTAACACCACCTCATCGAGCGAGGTAGGTATTATTAATGCAGGTTTATTCCCCGAGCAAACCGGTAAAGTTACCGAATTTGTATTTAGGGATATCAGCACTAATGAAAACCGCACAGTGACACTCACGTCTCAAAACATCGAATCGCAACCAGTAATGAATGTTCGTACCGATTTAGTCGCTGGTGATGTTGGTTATTTTCAATTTAATAGCCACAACGCCATAGCCGAAACACAGCTTTACAACGCCTTTAACCAACTCGCTGCCAGTAGCATTAAAGATTTAGTCATTGACGTGCGCTATAACGGGGGTGGGTTATTACAAATGGCTAGCCAAGTAGGCTACATGGTGGGGGGCAGTAACACGCAAGGTAAAATATTTGAACGGACCATATTTAATGATAAATACCCTAATACCAACCCCGTCACAGGCCAAGCACTGACGCCGATGCCTTTTACAAATCGTTTTGTCGGCTTTGAAAATAATCCTGCAATTGTAGCGGGCACGCCGTTACCCACCTTAAACTTAGAACGGGTATTTGTACTTACCACCAGCAGTACCTGCTCGGCTAGTGAGGCTATCATTAACGGGCTGCGCGGAGCAGATGTTGAAATTATTCAGATAGGCGCAGGCACCTGTGGTAAACCGTATGGTTTTTACCCTACCGACAACTGCGACACCACTTATTTTACTATTCAATTTACTGGCGAAAATAACAAAGGTTTTGGTGAATATTCAGATGGCTTTGCACCGCAAAATACCATTGATGACGTACGACAACCGGTTCGCATTGCTGGGTGTGCTGTTGCCGATGATTTTACTAAGCGCTTAGGTGATGCTAGTGAAAGCTTATTAAGTACAGCGCTGAGCTATAGAGAAAACGGCAGTTGCCCTGCCCCAAGCTCAATAAATAGTGTTCTTGGTTTTGCGCCCACTATCGCCACCGATATGCCAGAAGTAAAAGATATGCGAGTTCAAACCATGCTAGAACAAAATATTATTCTTAGTGATAACATGAGATAAGCAATGAACATATTATTAGCAATAAGCATGGCTGCAGCGACATTAGGGTTAACGGGTTGCTTAGCACAAAGCTCAGAACCCACACCTAAGCTACAGCATGCGTTACTAATTGAGCCGAATAGCGCTAAAGTAGCCGATGCGATTACGCAACTGCTACATAGCTCACAGGTTCAATTAGCCGACGATGTTTTTGTCACCTCAAGCACAGTTACGCTTGAGCGACTTAATCATAAAGATCCTCAGGGAAATCCGATTATGGGCAAGCAGCTTAATATGCCGGATCAGTTTGAACTAATGATTAAAGGTAAGCAATGTTTTATCCGACATTTAGATAGTAAAGCTACTGAGCCACTACCTGGTGTTAGTTGCAAGGCGATATACTAATATATTATAGAGCGCTGGCCGAACGTGGTTTCTCAAGCCTGTTAAGCTTTTTTACTTTTTCTGAACAAAAATAATTATTGTTATTTTTTGGTGGAATACTTAATTACATCTATAGTTAAAATGCTCATGGAGTAAATAAGAAATTTTAAATTTAAAACAGGACTTTTATCATGAACGATCTTAGCTTTCGCGTTATCCCAAACGAAAATGACTCTTGGGAGTTTATTTCTAAATCAGGCTCTAGCGCTGAAGATATTAAAATCAACTATAAAGAACTCACTACAGGTGGAAGCCTGAACTTATATTATGAGTTAGCAAACGAATCGGAGTGGACTTTTTCTGAAAATGGCAGCTATTTTTCAGATGCTAAAGATAACTTTAGTTACCAACTAAATAGCCTTGTTGCCAATGAAGGGAAGTCATTAATTATTACAATTTCTAGTATTTTACCGCATCAAGCCTTATCTCAGGAGTTGAACAAACTATTGGCTGAGAATCCAAAAAAAGTAGTATCAGGGCAGTTGGATCAACGTACAAATTATGAAATTAATTTTCGATTAATTGCAAAAAAGAGCACTGACGTTAACTCTCTTATGCGTTATTTTTCGCAAGACCCACGCGTTATAATTGAAGATATGGAGCCACACTAGTACAGAGCTTACTCTGCGCTATTTTTTACTGGACATAAAAAGTTATAATGCTCTTTACCTATTAAGCTCATCAGCTTATTTTCAGAGCATAACCCCTTAAACCATTGTAAACGGTAAAAAACTGGGCTCCACCCCAAATTTATACTTTGCTCTATTGATGCTAACGCCGAGTATTTTTCATTCAACAAGCTTTGTAGCATTGCTTTAATAAAGTATGCCTCTGCCAAATTAGAATTAGTAGCTAACAGCTGTTCAATCTGGTTCATTGCTTGTTGATTTCTATCTAAATGAATCAACACTTGTGCTTTTTCAAGTTGTTCTGCAACGTTCTGCGACGAAGAATCAAGCTGCTTATTGACTTCTAAATATAAGCTTTCGGCCTCTGTAAAGCGGCCCTTAAAATGAAGTAAATCGGCATAGTTAAGTTGTAAGGTAGTTGTTTTGGCATCTAACATCATCGCTTTTTGAGCAAAATTTAATGCATCGACAAACTCACCTTGTAGAGAAAGAGTAATTGAATAATTACTATAAATAGAAGCGCTTTGCCGCCCCGAATCTATCAGTTTTTGGTAGTTATTCTCTGCAGCCTTCAAGTCACCCGATAACAAATATACATCAGCGACTGTTTTTAGCGTTACAATATCGTTAGGGTTATAACTTAATACCTCCTTTAAATATTTTAATGCGTTAGCACGTTTCCCCGATGTGAGATACGCTATTGCAAGGTTTCTTGTCGCTAATAAAGTTGGCCTTATTTTATATGCCATTTTCGCATGCTTTAAAGATTCTTCAAGGCGACCTATACGCTTAAAATAAATAGCCAAAATAGTTTCTCTTTGGTATTCCTCTAATGATGAGTTTTGAATTCTGCTAATAATTTTTTCGGCTTTAATGTGCTCCCCCGTTTGTTGATATATTTCAAGTAGGTCAATTAAATAAGCAGGACTGTCACTGTATGAAGTTGGCGCTCGTTCAAGTTGAAATTGTAACTTTGTTATGAGCGCTACATTTTTGGAAGACTTATAAAGTCGTAAAATTATTTTTCGGTATAAAGGATATAAAGGCTTAAAATCTGGCTGTTGCGATAACAAGGCTTCAGCCATGGCACGTTGCTTTTGAGTACTACCTAAATCATTCGCAGTTAGGGTAACTAAAGATACATATTGCCTGATAAACTCATCTGACAATAACAGTTCCCTATTTGACAGGATGCTTGGGCTAAGCAAGTTTTGTATTGAAGATAGTGTTGAGTTATAAATATTTAGATAGCTTTCTTTATTTGTTGCACTTCGGGTTGTGCCTACCATTGTGGCGTTTTTATCTAATTCGTTTAGTGTAAAGTCACAAGACAAAAGACTACAATCTAATACAGGAATCAGTAGCTTAGTAGCTCTTAGCGCAGTAGCTAAATTATTTAGGCCTGCATCATTACCAAGTATTAATTGTGTTTGTGTAACTTCCTTGCTCGAAATTAAAGCAAACTTGCGATCCGCAAGTACATATTCGGTTATTGCATCTTTGACGCCAAGACTAAGTAAGCGCTTTTGTGTATCCGTAACTTGGCTACTCACTGTAAATTCTACTGGCATCAAAGCTATCCTCTCTATCGGTTTTGATGAATACCAAAGCCAGCTCCCCGCGATCAATAACAGACAAAGAGCCACAGTAAGAAATAATCTTCTATTGAAAAAACGTTTACTTACGTTGTTATTATTTTGATAGCTTTTAACATCGACAGTCAGGCTTTCAAAACTAAGTGAGTCTAAAATCCGCCTAAACTGAGATGCTACGGCACGAGCGCTTTCAGGTCGTTTATCAACTTTGAATGCTAATAATTGTTTAAGTAAAGGCACTAAATCAGCAGATAACTCTTTGATCGATTCATAACTTGCGCTACAAGGAAATGACATTATTTGTTTTGCTAAATCTTGCCCTATATTACTCGATGCTTGTTTTGAATAGGCATGGTAGCCTGTTAATAATTGATAAGCTATTAGCCCTAGTGAAAACAAATCACTACGAAAATCCATAGTTTGATTATTCAATTGTTCAGGCGACATTGCCTTTAAACTGCCATAATCAGTGCCTATATTTGTCGCTTCAGCTCCTTTAATTTTTGAGATACCAAAATCTGTTATTTTAACTGTGTCTTCATCACTAACTAATACATTGGCAGGTTTCAAATCGAGATGTAGTATGCCTTTATCATGAATTGCAGCTAGGCCATCGCTGATATGAATAAGTATTTCTAATTTTTTAGTAAGAGTGAGACTCTGTTCTTTCATTAAATGGGCTAAGGTCGTTCCTTTAACATACTCCATTTCTAATAAAATTTGTTCATCCCGATGAATTATCTTATAAAGCTGCACTATATTTGGGTGATTTAAGCTTGCAATTAACTTTGCTTCGCTGATGGCTCGCTCAGTATTATTTCCAGCTAATTTCATAACTTTGAGGGCTACTTGTCTATTCAACTCTAGATCTGTTGCAAGGTATATCGTACTCATTCCTCCTTGCGCCAAAACTTGTATTTGTTTGTAATAATCCTCTAACACAAACTGTTCGATCCATCATATGTAAATAATTAGTCTAGTATTTAATGTTAATTAAATGCAAAGTCAATATATACAATATGATAGTGTAATATTATTTACTAAAAGACCAAAAGAGAGCTGTATGGCTATACTGACTAAGTTAAACTCAAATATGAGCTTTTATCTGCGCGACTTTCATCGTTTTGGTCGGCTAGCCCACTCTGTTGACACCTTATTAAACTACCCAGAAGTGACACGTATTCATGCTGTAATAGAGTGGGTTAAACCACACTGGTACATTCGTGACTTAAGCAAAAATGGTATTTGGCTAAACGGTAAACGACTTGATAAGCAAACCAATTCCGTATTAGCCCTAAATGATCGCATCAGCTTTTCAGAAATAAATAACTTAGATTACCAGTTAACTTCTATCGATCCACCAAGAGACCTTTTACTACCGGTCAATGGAACAAATACACATTGTATGTTGCTCGAACCTTATCATTTTTTACCCGATAGCCAACACCCCAAAGCTGTTATTTATTACGACCCTGAGAGACTCTCTTGGTGTTATGAAAATACAGAAACTCACCAATTAACACTCTTAAAAGATGGCCAAATAATAATAATCGCAGAACAGCAGTGGCAGTTTTTTCAAGCAGAAATGGCATCACAAGAAAACACGCTGAATTTAAGTCCTACGTCTATTAATAACCTTAAATTTATGTTCAATTTAAGCTTAGATGAAGAGCAAACCGAATTAAAAATAAGGCAACATAATAAATTAGTTGACCTAGATGTTCGCTCTCACCACTATCTTACTTTATTGCTGGCTCGTAATAAATTGACTGATATCAAAAATAAATTTGAGCCTGATGTACAGGGCTGGGTACAAGTTAAGAAATTAGCACGCGATCTCGGTATTAATGAGAGCCATGTCAATATTCAGATCCACCGTGCGCGAAAACAGTTTATGGACTCTTTCAATAATATATTATCTGCTGATATTTTGATTGAACGTAAACGAGGTAAAGTTCGTTTTGCAGGGACGTGCTTTACAATTGTAAAGGGGGCGAATTGTGAATCAACAGAGCCTAAAAATTAAGAAATGGCTGTGGCAACGAGCTGAGCTACAGCCATTCACTGGTCGATTACTGAGCTATTATTTGTAGCGAACAATTGTAGCGAACAGCCTTATTTATCAATGATTTAAATTCAAGGCTAAATGCCACAAGCGACTCTTCCATAGGGTAACAAGCAATACACTTATCAAGCTCTTCAGTAAGCTGATTAAGCATACTAACTGATATTGGATTTTCAGCCTCTACGCCGTATTGATGCTTCCAAAACCGCTGTAGTATAGGAGCATCATTTAACATAGTTATATACTCATAACCATCATGCCAAAGCTCATCTGTCAAAGAGCATTGAAATTCAGGCTCATCGAGATGAAATGTTGTAGATGATAGAACGACCTTTCTCATAATTATCTATTCCAAAATTGACATTAAAAACAGTTTCCCGGTGCACCATTTAGTTCAGGGAACTGAGTAACAACCTCTCCATTTGGCTTAATTATCAAGCGGGCGCACTTCTCTTGCTGAGTACCAACTACCATCCCTAGGTTAGCATCATACCTAATACGAGAATCAGGCTGTACTGTTCGTGATTTATTAGTTGCATTTTGTACTTGTTCGCAAAATTGTTGTGCATCTTGAATTGTTGCACAATACTGAGGCAAAAATTGACTGGCTTGTACACCTGCAGTGCAATGCCTTTGCTGAATATGAGCAAAAGATTGTGCTGTTACATCACATATTGGGTCTGCAGCTGCCTGAGTTGCAGAAATAAATAGGTAACTGATAAAGCTGCTATAGATAACCGAATTAATTAATTTCATTACTGTCTCCTTTGCAATCTAAATTGATAGGAAGTCACTCTTCCTTTCTCAATCTAGATACTAGGGAGAAATATTCCATAACAAAGTATTACACAGTGCAGGTAATACTTCGTAATAACAATCTCTAATTAGAAGACCTATCTTTTGGTGACTTGGTTGACATACCAAGTACACACTTACTTACACGATGTAACACAACTAAAAGGAAACGAGGATGTCTATTTATAAATTATTAGTTAAAAACGACTCAACTAACCCAACACGATTTGCAATTTTCCAAGAAAAGCCATCATTAGATGTTGGCGGTAATGTATTCACATTAGCTTGGTTTAGCAAGTATGCATATCAAGGAACAACTGCCGAATTTGCTTGGGAAATTGACTACAGTGCAATTTGGTCAAGACCAGGTCAAGAGCTTCGCCCTGGCGTTATCTGTAAAACATCACAGTCAAAACGAGTTGATTTAGATGGTGCGAATACAGTCACTTTAGGCTACGACAATGTTAATGATGCCTTTAACATGAGCTCTCCTGTAAAAGGTAATAGTGGCAGTATTTTTACAAATTGTGACGAGACAGTACCTAATTCAAACACCACTCCATCAGCTGCTGCGGGTATTGGTATTGCTATGAGTGGTGCGGGGACTTTTTTAGTCAGTACGCAACCGAATATGAATTTAACATGGACACCCAAGCCTAAATATTACCTTGTTGCTGGTAACTTCAAAACTGGCGAAATTTTAGATACGCAAACAATCATGAACAGTGGCAGAGCTCTCGAAATTCCATATCAAGGAATTTTAACGCAGAGCGCAACCTTAAATAGCCAAAATGTTTTAGTACTAAATTAATGCTAATTTGTGTGCGCTAATTAATGGCGCACACATTAATTGGAGGGAATCAGATATGGCTGCTCTAGATAATCAACATACTTATGATATAGATAGTTTATTATTTGCAATGCAACAAAAAAACTTAGTGTATAACTACGACTTTCGTTATTTTAGTAATCAAACGAATACACAACCTATTAAGTATAACCACCCCGATGGCTGGATATACAGTGATCCAGGTAATGGTTCACAAATTAGTTCAGAAAATAACGGCTGTCGAATCGTTACCAGTACAGAAGAAAACGCCACAATGAGCTTTCGACAAAATATTCACGAGTTTCCAAGATGGAAAGAAACTCTATGCTCTGAACACATTAGCTGTGTGGCACAGTTAAATGTTAAAGGAACAGGCGAGCTACACTTTTGCTTGTCAGACGGTATTACATATGCCCAAAGAACATACACAATCCAAAACAGCCAAGAACTCAATATATCTACCGAATTAGAAATTGCAATGGATGCAAAAACTGTTTTTGTTGAACTTTCGTGCTCTTCCCCGTCTGTCGTTATTTCTGTAAAAAAAATATTCGCAAACAAGGGCTATATAGCTTTAGCTAGTCTGCCTTGTATTGTTGCAGGTGTCATTGGTGAGCGAAAGCAGTACGTAGCAACAGAACAAGCACCAGCAGAAGAACTACCTCTATGTACTATACCAATTGCATTGAACAGTGATCAAACACGGCTAAACTCGGTTATTAACTATCGCTTCGGCAAGCAAGGTGAATTTTCTTTATTACCTGATTTTAGAGGATATTTCAGCCGTGCTTGGGATAACTCAGCCGGTAGAGATAAAAATGCCAAACAACGTAAAATGTCAGGTGATTCGAATAATATTGGTGACCTAGTGGGTACAACAGAGCCCGATATATTTAAAGAGCATCAACATACCATTACTTTTAAGCCTGTGAATATGCTTAATCCTGAAAAAGGAAGTCCAGCCTATGGTGTTAATCTTGCAGCGAGTACTCAAACTCAGATCACGACAGAGGGTGACCTTGAAACACGTCCAATCAATATTGCAGAATTATTTACAATTAAGTGGGCTTGATATCTTTTAGGAAGGTGTGCCAGAGCAATGACTAACTATACTTTAAAAGTTAAAAATAACTCCAGCAATGCAACTAGTTTTTGTGTATTTATGGCCTTACCTGAAGAGCAAGCCCAAAATAGTTCATTCTATACACTTGCATGGATGGTCAAATATGCTGAACCAAATACGATGATAAGATTTTCATGGAGCGATATCTTCAATGTTATTTGGTCACAACCTGGAAGACATTTACAATCTGGCGTTATTTGCGATGTTAGGGAACCTAATTTTTTATCATTAAGTCGAAGCATTAAAATAAACGCCGCTGCATCTCAATGTCTTGACATTAACCCGCCTGAAAAAGGATGTACGACATTACAATATAATAAAAAGCAGCTAACTTACTGTTTTAGCAAACTTGAAAAAAGCAACAATGATCAAATAACGATCAACTGTGATTCTGAAGTACCTAACTCAAAAACTACATCCCCTCACATTGCTGCAGGTATTGGAATAGGGCTTTCGGGTTCAGGGTTATTCTTAGTTAATACCCAACCTAATTTGGCATTTATGTGGCCTGTACCACCTTTTAAGTTTTATTTATCTTTTGGTTCCGTTAAATGGGGAGAAATAATTGACCGCGAATCATGGCTAGAGAGAGCTGTACTCGTTTCATTTAATGATACTACCGAATGTGAAGCCATCTTAAACATTAACAATCGCCTCAAAGTAATCAGGTAATACCCCGATTAACGGGGCATTACACAAACGCTTTTACTTTATCTCAACACGTTGTGAGCGCATTACAATTTCATCGTTAAGCTCAATCCCAAGGCCTGGTTCTTCTGATACTTCAAAAAAGCCATTTTTAGGTTGTGGATCTTGTAAGCACAGCTCTCTGTTCCACTTTTTAATCGCATAAGTATGATGTTCATGAATTAAAAAGTTAGGGATTGCTGTTTCTAAATGTAATGCTGCCGCGGTTGCAACCGGCCCACCACACACGTGTGCCTGAATACGCACGTCAAAAATATCTGCGTAATCACATACTTTTTTAGTTTCAGTAAAGCCACCACATAAACCAATATCTGGCTGGAGTACATCAATGCTTTGATCTTCTAAATATGGACGCACGCCCCAACGGTTATATAAGCGCTCGCCGCCTGCAATAGGCACAGCCACTTTATCAGCCACTTTGGCATGTAATGAGTGGTTTAAATAATTCACCGGCTCTTCAAAATACATACAATCAAATTCTTCTGCAATCTCACCAATTTGAATTGCTGATGTCGCACCAGGTAAACTGTGGCATTCAAAAATAATGTCAACTTCATCACCCACAGCTTCACGAATAGCCTGCATACGAGCGCGGTATAGTTTCATTTCTGGGCGAGAAATAATATTTGTGCGATCGTAATAGGTGTTGCCGTCTTTATCGTATTGAATTGGGTCAACCTTTACCGCATCGTAACCTTCCGCTACTGCTTTTAGTGCCGCTTCGGCATATTCTTGTGGCTGTACCAGCGCTTTAAACTCACTGTCCCAGTCAAACTGTAACTGCGATGCATAAGTACGTAGTTTGTCGTTAACTTTACCACCAAGCAACTGATACACAGGTAAACCCAATGCTTTACCCTTTATATCCCAAAGCGCAGTATCAATCGCACTCATTGCAGCATAAACTACCGGCCCACCACCTAAACCCCAAAAGCTTTCACGCAACATACGTGACCATAGTTTTTCAGTTTGAAACGGGTCATGGCCAATTAAAAAGGCATCGGCCATTTCTTTGATCATCGCAGCGGCAGCGCTGTGACCTAAGTCATAAGCAAGACCGGCTTCACCTACACCGCTAATCCCTTCATCGGTATGAATGCGAACAAATACCGGCGTCCATGCAGGACGCTCAGGACAATGAATGTCAAAGACTTCAACGCGATTTACTTTCATAAAAAATTCCTTATTAACCTTTATCGGTTATTTTGCAAAACTTGGGTCAAGACGATACGCTTTTCGTAACATGGCAGGCCATGCTAGCTGCCCCCCAGTACTGCCGCTGTGAACAACGTTCGCTTGATTATAAATGTTATCAATAATAGCTTGTGGTACTGCAATCGCTTCTTGTGCACTTGATTGAATAGCTAACTGTATTTCACAGGCACGTTGAAGGTCATAAAAGCGCATAAACGCATCACCAACTGTTGGCCCTACCGTTAAGCCGCCATGATTCACCAATAGCATATGGTTGGTGCTACCTAAATCTGTTTGCAGGCGTTTACGCTCATCATCATTCACCGCTAGGCCTTCATAACCATGGTATGACAGAGAGGGTAATGAAAACATCGAATACTGACTTAACGGTAACAGCCCTTCTTTTTGTGTTGCAACTGCAATGGTTTCTTTAGTGTGTAGGTGTATTACGCAATGGGCATCCTCGCGTACTTCATGAATGGCACTGTGAATGGTGAACCCCGCAGGGTTAATATCAAATGGAGTGTCGTCAATAATGCGGCCATTTAAATCAACTTTAACTAAGTTAGATGCAGTGATCTCATCAAACGTTAAACCGAACGCGTTTACTAAATAATGATCCGTACCCGGTAGGCGAGCAGAAAGGTGCGTATAGATTAAATCCCCCCAACGAAAATGGTCAACTAATCGATAACATGCGGCTAAATCAACACGTAGTTGCCACTCTTGTTCTGATACTTTATTTTTTAAATCGAGCTGGGGTAAATCAAACATAACAAGCCTTTTAAAACACAGCATAACGCTAGTAATAGTAGATGTTTAGAAGTCTAAATGAGTATTCGCATGATGGCAATCACCAAATAAAAAAGCCACACAAAGGTGTGGCTCTTTTAAGGTTTCGTTAGCGATTATTGTACTTTTGATAGGTAATCGGCAATCGCTTCAAACTCTTCATCAGTCACAGTCGCAACCATTGCTTTCATTGCCATAGACATACCGTTGTTACGAGCGCCTGACTTAATGTCTTTCATTTGCGCTACTAAATACTCTTTGTTTTGACCATTTAGCTTAGGGTACATCGCCATGATAGGTGCTTTACCATCTGCACCATGACATGTTTGACAGTTTTTAGCGGTATAAAGTGCAGCGCCATCAGCAGCGGCGGCTGAAAATGAAAAACTTGCGGCTAAACCAATACCCGCGCCTAATAAAAGTGTTTTTATCTTGCTCATTGTATTTACTCTTCTTTTTTACGGTTAAAAAAAACGGTTGTGATAATTGTAGTCAATAAATCTTTAAAAAGCATACGTCCTTGATAAGGTTTGACGATCAATCAGAACAAATACGTGTATCCCTCATAAAACAAATATTAGCTTGCCTTAGCTGAGCAGATACTTAATAACACCTTACCAAATAAGATCGTCTGGTACTTCAAAATCAGCGTACGGATCGTCTTCGTCCTTGGCTTTGTTCTCAGGTTCAACATGAAACACAATATACTTTTCATCAACCTCAGCCACTTTGCGTGCAGGCTCGTCTTCTAATACGTAAAACTGGCCTTCTAATACACAAATTGCTAAACGTCCGCCCGAGAGCGCCTTTTGCGTTTGCTCATTCACATCAAGGCCCTTTACTTTATTTTCATAAGTAAAGTTAAAGGTACGCTCACCACGAATTGACTCTTGATTGTGATGCTCTAAAATTTGCTTAACACGGGCTACCTGCTCACGTTGCTTTAATTCTTCTTGGCGCGTTTTGTTAAGCTCTTCGGCTTTTTGCTGCTGCTCAAGCTTGGTTTGCTGAATATGCTTTTGCAAATCATTTGGGTTGCTTGTCGCTCCCTTCTTTTGCTTTTTCTGTTGCTTGCGCTTTTCTGATTTAGCAACTTTGGCTTTATGTGATGTTGTTAAACCAGCTTGGAGCAATTGCTCTTGTAGTGACCCCATGGCGTGTTCCCACTAAAAACGAATATTAATGCTATTTTAATCACCAACGAGCGTAAATAACAGCGCTATTGGTATTAATCTAACAAACTACTGAAAACAAAGCATGATTTAGCGCAATAAAGGTTAATTTATGAAAACCCTAGCAGTTTTGTATATAATGCGACTCAACTAATAAGCAATGTTAACGGCAGTCAATGCGCTTATCTCACTTACTCCTTTGTTCTGTTTTTATTTTTTTTGTCTTATACGCACCACAGCCATTATTAAGTTTATTTGCCACCGAATTTAATGTAGCGCCTGCCATTGCAGGCAGCTTAATGACTGCCACTATGCTGCCTTTAGCCATTGCCCCTTTGGTGTATGGGTTGTTTCTAGCCAAGCGAAACCCATTATTAATTTTACGCATCGCAATGTTATTACTCGGTGTCGGCTGTTTATTATTTATTTATGCCCCTAGTTTTGAGCTACTGTTACTTGTTCGGTTTTTACAAGGGCTGACTTTACCTGCCGCTTTAACCGCAATGACCAGTTATATTGGTATGAGCTATCAAGCCGATACATTACAAAAAAATATGACTCTTTATATTGGTAGTACTATTGTCGGTGGTTATTTTGGCCGAATATTGGCTGCGCTCTTTAGCGACTTGTGGTCATGGCAAAGTTTTTATTACTTAATTGCTGCCATGTTGATAATACTCTCGCTTAGCATCCCCCATAAACGCTTTGTCCTGAGTAGCTCTAGTGAGGTGTTATCACCTTTAGATTATATGAAACAACTTAAAGAAGGCTCGGTACTTAAACTTTATGGTGCCATATTTTGTATGTTTTTTTGCTTTGCCGCATTATTAAACTACTTGCCTTTTATTTTAAAAAATACCTTTTTAATTAATAACACCCGCGACATTGGCTTAGTTTATAGTGGTTATTTAATTGGCGCGTTAGCCTCTATTTTTACCCCGTGGTTATTAAAAAAAATGACCTCAGCTTGGCGCTTATTGGCATTGGTATTCCTGTTTTATAACCTCAGTATTGTGTTATTAATGAGTCATTCACTGATGTTGTTTTTAATTGCATTCACACTCTTTTGTGGCGCTATGTTTGTAATTCATTCAACAGCGGCACCATTGGTTAATAAAATTAGTCACGCTCCACCGAGTGTTACTAATGGTTGTTACGTGTCATTTTATTATAGCGGTGGCGCACTAGGATCGTTATTACCTGGGGTGGTTTATCAAGCACACGGGCAAACCGCATTTATGGCAACACTTCTTGCGGTTTGCTTATGTGGGCTGGGTCTTATTTTGTGGGCTCAGCGCGAGGGTAAAAACATCACCCGCGGCTGATGTTCAGTAAAATCAAAAAAACGCAGTAAATCAGGCTTAGTTAATAACCACGTTTGGGTGTTTTCAAATGGATGGCAATGAAATAAATCGCCAAACCAAATATCCTGATCAAGCCAAAGCGTTACATCTCGTTGCTTATCGTTCATTAAGCTGAGCATTGACACACAACCTGGTGCAACTTTTAAGTACTTAGCCAAGCGCTCATTAGAGGCAAACCCTAAACGCGATAGCCCTTGCTGTTTAGACAACGATTTTAAATCGAGTTGTTTATCATGCGCGGTGATCACTAAAAAATGGCGCTTACCTTCGTTATCTCGCAAAAAAAGATTTTTTAAACGTGTTCCTGGGCGATTCACCATCAGCTCGTCAGCATCTAAGCTACCATGCAACGCTGGATGCTCAATCACGTCATAGTTAATATCAAGTTGGGCTAACACCGTCGCTAATTTTTGTTTATCCGCTAACATACTACAAACAACGCCCTCTTAATTGCACACTTAAATCTCGCCATAGCACTTCGTTTATTTCATGCTTATCTGCACAATAGTTACGTTGTGCAAGCTCTTTATTAAGAAACTCTACCGCTTGATCTTCTAATTGTAACTTAAGCACGCTCGACTCTTCAAAGTGCTCTTGTTCGGCAAAACGCTTTACATCGCTTCGGGTTAGCTTTTTATTAATATTAATTTGCTCACGGCTCTTAGCCTTTACAGAGACCACATAGGCAAAAAGCTTGTTACCTTGATCATCAACAGTGTCATAAAATTGTTGATTATTAATTTCATAGGGAGGCTCATCTACCGAGCTGGCACAGCCAAAAAGGAAAATCATGAAAACTAAAGCGTATTTTTTCATTATGTATTGTCGTTTTAGTAAATATTGAGGCTGAGTTTAACAAAAATTAGTTAAAACGGAAAAATTTGTGAAAAAATACTTGACCGAAAACGTAAAAATATTTAAAGTTCACCCCGCTTAAGACTCAGCACTTAAGCATTTACAGTACATGTAAATTAGGAATGTGGGGCTATAGCTCAGCTGGGAGAGCGCCTGCCTTGCACGCAGGAGGTCAGCAGTTCGATCCTGCTTAGCTCCACCACTTTCCTACCCTCTCCTTTAAGTAATATCCTTATTTTTATATTCTAAATAAACCTCTCTGTTAATAATGCTTTGTATTTTTTAATCTCTTTGTTTGCTTAAGTGTTTAATTTTGCTAAATCGAGATCAAAAATGCCGAGCAAAGCCCGGCATTTTTATTATTTATTGAGTTGGGTTAGTTATTCGCGAACTTGACCAACACCATTAACTAAATATTTTTCAGTGGTTAATGACTCAAGTCCCATAGGGCCATAAGCATGTAACTTAGTCGTTGCAATACCAATCTCTGCACCTAAGCCTAGTTGTGAGCCATCAGAAAAGCGTGATGACGCATTAACCATAACAACCGACGCATCAACACTACGTTGGAATAACTCTGCCGCCGCATCGTCCTTAGTACAGATAACTTCAGTATGATTTGAACCGAATTGAGCAATGTGCTCAACGGCTGCATCAAAACTTGGCACAATACGAATTGCTAACTCTAAGTCTAAGTACTCTTCACCAAATTCGTTATCAGCAAGTACAGTGGCATTATCAAAATATTCAGCCGCTTTGGCGTCAGCATTAATTTTTACACCTTCTTGACGAAGTACAACTGCACACAGATTTAAAAACTCATCAGCTACATCTTGGTGTACCACTAAACCCTCAAGTGCATTACATACACCAGTACGCTGAGTCTTACCATTAAGCAGTAAATTTAGTGCTACTTCTAAATCAGCATCTTTATCTACATATAAATGACAAACGCCTTTAAAATGCTGAATAACTGGGATTGTGCTGTTTTCAGTAACATAGTTAATTAGGCCTTCACCACCACGAGGGATGATTAAGTCAATGCTATCGCGTTGTTGCATCAATTCCATTAGTAAAGCACGGTCAGGATCAGGAATCACTGAAATTAGCGCAGTTGGTAGACCATGTTTTGTAAGCACGCTATGCATTACACTGGCAATGGCTTGTGAGCTTTTCAGCGCTTCTTTACCACCGCGTAAAATAACACCGTTACCTGACTTAAAGCACAATGCACCTGCGTCAGCCGTTACATTAGGACGCGCTTCATAAATCATACATACTACGCCAAGTGGTACACGCATTTTACGAATTTTAATACCATTTGGGCGTTCAGTAATGTCACGTAACTGGCCAACAGGATCATCTAATGAAACAATCACTTCGATACCCTCAGCCATGGCTTCAATACGCTCATCATTCAATGTTAAACGGTCAATCATTGATGCTGCTAAATTATTGTCGCGTGCTGCGCTTAGGTCACTTTCATTTTCTTTGATTATAAATTCTTTTTGCTCTCTTAATGCCGCTGCCATATCGGTTAACACTTTGTTTTTAGTCTCGGTATCGAGTAAAGCAAGTGTATGTGCAGCCTTTGCTGCCTGGCGTGATATATCCGTAATTAAACTCATGACTTCTCCAATAATGCGATATCTTTTTCTGAAATAATTGGTCCAATCGAATCCTGCATTTTTTCGCTGAATTCACTCTGCTCGTTATCTGCAATAAAGTTTAACAAGCAGCTACTGTAATTTGCTGTGGCTTTAGCTAAACGCGTACCATCTTCACTGCGAACTAAGATAGTATCGCCCACAGCAAACTCGCCATGTACTTCTCTGATCTCATCGCCACGTAAGCAACCGTCTTCACCTTCTAATGAGTCATCAAATGACCCTTCAACAACGACTTCCCCCTGCTCATTGGCGGTATGTGTCATCCAGTGAATAGAATCTTGCATTGGTTTTTCATAAGGCAAGAATACGCTACCTGGGTTTTCACCGGCTAACAAGCGAGTAAAGGTTTCTTCTTTAAAGCCATTAATAATGTAAGTTGCAATACCATGTGAAGTGGCTTTCTCTGCCGCTTCAATCTTGGTTTTCATACCACCTGTACCTACCGCACTGGTAGCACATCCTGCCATAGCATAAATAGAATCATCAATTGATTTTATTTCAGGCAATAATACGGCATCGTCATGCAGATTTGGGTTTTTATCATACAAGCCATCTACATCAGAGAAAATCATTAATGCATCTGCATCAGCGGCTGCTGCAACCATGGCTGATAAATTATCGTTATCACCCACTTTTAAATCATCTGTTGTTACTGCATCATTTTCATTAATGATAGGTAGCACGCCGTGTTCTAGCAATGTAAATACGGTTTCACGGATACTCTGGTAACGCTCACGGTCACGTAAATCACCATGAGTTAATAATAGCTGTGCTGATGGAAAATCAAAGAAACGATCCCACATGGCCATCATTTCTGTTTGCCCTGCTGCAGCCATCGCTTTTTTCATTACCACTGAACGAGGTTGGTCTGATGGAAATAAATGTGAGCCAGCCGCTACAGAACCAGATGAAACTAAAATAACCTCAATTCCACGTGCGCGACAGCGGACAATAAACTGTGCGATGGTTAATAAATAACGTGAACGACAGCCATCTTGATCGGGTGCAATTAAGGCACTGCCCACTTTAAGTACGATACGTCGCCAATTTAACTTTTGCATAAGTGCTCAACTTTCCATTTAATTTGTATTCATCACATAGATGAATGAAACCAGGTCGCCATGTTTATAAACACAGCGTCGAATTTATTTATCATTGCCCACACTTTTTACACACACGTACACCGTCTCTAAAACTAGCGTTTTAAATTGAGATGCAAAAAATAAATAGTATTAACCCAATAAATAAATCGGATCGTACTAACTAAAAAAATATAAAGTGTTGTTTATGTATCGCTGTAAAAAGCTGTGTGCGGCCTTTTTATTAACAACATACATAGAGCCTCTTAAGTCTGGTACACCAACAGATAGGGTGATGACTTAAGGACCGAGATTTAATCGCCACGATGGGGATTAAATATTGAAAGGTAATAGTTCAACTCAAACTTTTATTTATCTGCATTGAGCAAATAAACACTTTGAGCAAAACCATACCAAAGAGTACGGTAAATGATATTGTGTGTTCAAATATAACAAAACAAAGCAAAAACAATCAGTAAGAGAGTTAAGATGTTTATATCTAACATAATCTAGTATTTAAACTACAAACTTGATTAGATAACTAATTATTCGAACACGAAGTATAATACGTTAAAGTAGCTGCTTAGATCAAGGCTAAAATTCAAGCTGAATAGGTCGACACTACTAAAGCTAGTGTTTTTTGTATTAAGTATCATGTGGTTAGACTACTATAAATATGAATTATATAGACTATAAATTTGATAACATTTTAGAAAATGACGTTAACACTAAATAAATAAGTATTATTTATTAGCTAAATTGAATTTACACGTGTATACCCACTGTACTACTGGTAGGTAACAGTTATACTTTTAAACATTATTAATATTAAGGAGTTTTTACTCTATGTCAGCAATTTATATAGCCGGTATTGCATTGTGTTCGGTGCTAGCCCAATGGGTCGCCTGGGCGTTCAGAGTACCCGCTATTCTGTTTTTGTTGCTTACTGGGCTTTTATTAGGGCCATTTAGTGGCGTATTAGACCCAGATGCCTTATTAGGCGATTTACTTTTTCCTGTGGTGTCTTTAAGCGTTGCTGTGATTTTATTTGAAGGGTCTTTAACACTGCATTTTCGGGAGCTTAAAGGGATCAGTAAAGTCGTAAGAAACCTCTGCTCTATTGGTATGCTTATGACCTGTGTCGTTATTAGCTTAAGTGCCTATTGGTTATTAGAGTTAAATTGGCGAGTCGCAGCAGTGCTTGGCGCTGTGCTTGTTGTAACCGGACCGACGGTTATTGCGCCACTGCTTAACTCAATGCGACCCACTCAAGATATTGACCGTATTTTACGCTGGGAAGGCATAGTCATAGACCCTATTGGCGCTTTATTTGCGGTATTAGTATTTGAAGCTGTGATGTTAGTTGGCCAAGGTGAAGTACTTAGTCACACTATAATTGCACTAGTTAAAACCGTTGGGGTTGGTTTAAGTATTGGTGTGGTTTCGGGTTGGATCACAACGCAACTGATGCGCCGCGAATGGTTGCCATTTGAGCTACATAAATTTGGCATTTTAGCGTTAGTGTTAATTAGCTTTTCGATTTCAAACCATTTAAGTCATGAGTCAGGATTATTGGCCGTGACTGTATTTGGTATTTGGTTAGCTAATCAAGATGACCTAGAAATAGATTCGGTGCTTGAGTTTAAAGAAGATCTGTCGATGATTTTGATCTCAACCTTGTTTATTTTACTCGCTGCCAGATTACAATTATCTGACTTAATGATGCTAGATAGCGACGTGTTTATATTTTTAGCTATTGTGCTATTTATTGCGCGCCCGTTGTGTATTGCTATTTCAACCTTTGGCACCGATTTACCAATGAAGTCTCGCTTGGTGCTGGCTTGGATTGCGCCTCGCGGTATAGTTGCTGCAGCCGTAGGCTCTGTATTTGCGTTAAGTATGATAGAAGCCGGTGTAGCCGATGCTGAGAAAATGGTGCCATTGATATTCACGGTTATTATCGTCACTGTGGTACTGCAAAGCTTAACGGCTATCCCTGTTGCTAAGTTGCTAGGGGTGCGCCAGCCCTCCCCTAATACTATTTTAATTATTGGTGCCAACCATGTATCTCGTGCTATTGCTCGTGGTTTAAAGGAACAAAACATTCCCGTTCACTTATCAGATCCTGCTTGGGAAAACTGTAAAATGGCACGTATGGATGGTTTGCCTTGTTATTACGGTAATCCACAATCTGAGCATGCTGAACGCTATTTACCTTTAACCACTATTCGCAGTGTTTTAGCGCTTTCACCTAATCGTCATCATAACGCATTAGGGGTGCAGTATTTTTCTCATTTATTGAATGAAAAAAATGTATTTTCACTACGCTCATCTTCATCACATGCTAAAGCAAATAAAGACAGCGCGACGTTCTTATCACGACAAATTCTGTTTGGTGAAAACGGAGCATATGCACGCTTAAGCAGCGTTATTGCCAAAGGCGGTAAAGTGAGTGCAACACGAATATCTGAAGAATTTAGCTGGCAGCAGTATTTAGAAATGAACCCTGAAGCAATTCCACTGTTTATTCTCAAAGGGGATAAAGACAGTGATGAAGACGCTCCAGTGAAAATGAGGCCTTTTACTAGTGATATGGAAAAGCCACCACAAGAGGGTGAACGAGTAGTTGCATTGCAACCGCCTAAAATATCGCTATTAAAAGATCCTGCCAATAACAAAGTCAAAGACAATAAAAAAGACGAGTAATAACTAAAAAAAGCGAGAGTGCGGCAAAAGCACTCTCGCTTTTTTACATAGGTAAGCGCGCGCGGGTAACGACACTGGCTGGCATTTTTTCAGCAAGTTTAGTTAATGCTCGCTCTATTTTTTTATGTGTCGCTTTATCAGCTACCGTGGTGTTAAACAACCAACGATAAGCATCTTCAAAATCTCTTGGACTACCATAACCTTGATTAAACAAACCAACTAATCGTAACTGCGCTTTTAAATTGCCTTGCGCTGACGCCTCACGTAAGTAGGTTATTGCCATGGTTTTGTCTTTTTGGACCAACCGCCCAACGTCGTAGTAGCGACCTAGTTGCTCTAATGCAGCCGCTAAACCCTGCTCAGCCGCTTTTTTCATGTAATATACACCTAAAGCAACATCGCGCTCAACACACACTTTATAAGCGAGCATATCACCGTATAGGAATTGATATGATGGCAATGCCATTTTATTGGCTCGCGCTTCTATATCTTGCACTAACTGGCAATTATCTGCCTTTACGCGCGCTAGATGAGTGTTCTCATTAATTAAAGCTATTAACTCAGATTCAGTATACAGCGGCACAGCTGCAGGGCTTTCTTCAGCTAAGCTATTGCTTATATTAAATAAAGAAAGTGTAAGTAGTGATAATGACCACACTGAGCAACGAGAAGATAAACGCATATTAACCACTTTAAAAATAAACTTACCAAATAATATACAAAGATCGTTCCACTATTAATAGCGTCACTTTTCTGCAGACATAAAAAAAGCTGCACATGGCAGCTTTTTTCAACATAAACCCAATTATGCAAATGGGCTACGAAGTATCATCGTTTCAACACGATCAGGACCTGTAGAGATAATATCAACAGGTACGCCAGTGATTTCTTCAATACGTTTAATGTAATCAATTGCCGCTTTAGGTAAGCCTTCAAGCGATGTTACACCCACTGTATTTTCAGACCAGCCAGGCATTTCTTCGTATACTGGCGTTACTTTATCGTAACCTTCAGCTGCTAATGGCGTCACGTTAGTCACAGTACCATCTTCAAGCTTATAACCAGTACAGATTTTAAGTGTTTCTAAACCATCTAAAACGTCAAGTTTAGTTAAACAAAATCCTGAAATGCTGTTGATTTGGACTGCACGGCGCATAGCCACTGCATCTAACCAACCTGTACGACGTAAACGACCTGTAGTAGCACCAAACTCATGGCCTTTGTCACCTAAATGCTTACCGACTGGGTCTTGCTTATCAAGACCGTCGTAAAGCTCTGTAGGGAAAGGACCTGAACCTACACGTGTTGTGTACGCTTTAATGATACCTAGCACATAATCAAGGTGTAATGGGCCAAAACCCGCACCTGTAGCAACGCCACCAGCGGTGGTGTTTGAAGATGTTACATAAGGGTAAGTACCATGATCGATATCAAGTAATGTACCTTGAGCACCTTCAAATAAGATGTTGTCACCGGCGTTACGCGTTTGATCTAAAAGCTCAGTTACATCAACTACCATTGCTTTTAAAATATCAGCAACAGCCATTGCATCATCAAACGTTTTTTGGAAGTCAACAGCGTCTACTTTGTAGTAGTTAACTAATGTGAAGTTGTGGTATTCCAATACTTCTTTTAACTTAGTAGCAAATAATTCAGGATTGAATAAATCACCAACACGTAAACCACGACGAGCTACTTTATCTTCGTACGCTGGACCGATACCACGACCCGTTGTACCGATTGGTTTATCGCCACGCGCAGTTTCGCGAGCTACATCTAATGCAACATGGAAAGGCAATATTAGCGGACATGCTTCACTGATTAAAAGACGTTCACGTACAGGTACGCCACGCTCTTCAAGCATGCCAATTTCTTTCATTAGCGCTTCTGGTGATAAAACAACACCATTACCAATCACACATTTAACATTGTCACGTAATACACCCGATGGAATAAGGTGTAGAACTGTCTTTTCACCGTCGATCACTAAAGTATGGCCTGCGTTATGACCACCTTGATAACGAACTACTAAAGATGCTTTATCTGTAAGGAGGTCAACTACCTTACCCTTACCTTCGTCACCCCATTGGGTGCCTAGTACAACAACGTTTTTACCCATTGCAAATTCACTTAGAGAAAATTAGGACGAGATTTTACCAGAAAACTAAAGCAATGTTCACCCCGTTTAGCTTATTTTTTCCTCGTGCGGGTAGTAAACATCAGTGTTTCGTTAATAATCACATAAATAACAGTCATTTATAAACTTAAAAATCAGATAACAAAAAGCCCTGCAATTGCAGGGCTTTCAAGTTTAACTAAAGCTATGATTACTGAGCTTTCGCGCCTTTCATGTATTGGAAGAAGTCGCTATCCGGTGATAACACCATCACGTCTTGCTTTCCTTTGAAAGTTTGCTTGTAAGCTTCTAAAGAGCGAACAAAGCTAAAGAACTCAGGGTCTTTATTATAAGCACTAGCGTAAATCGCAGCAGCGTCAGCATCACCTTGACCACGAACAGAACGAGCATTACGTTCGGCGTCGGCAAGCATTACTGTTACGCGACGGTCAACGCCTGCACGAATTGTTTCTGCTTTTTCCTGACCTTCAGAGCGGTGTTCTTTAGCAACTGCAGTACGCTCAGCGCGCATACGTTGGTAAATAGAGCTACTCACCTCTTGTGGTAAGTTAATTTGCTTAACACGCACATCAAGTACTTCAATACCCAGCTCACTAGCACTTTCAGATGCTTGTACTAACGCTTCTTCCATCAGCTCGCTACGCTCACCAGATACAATTTCACGAATAGTACGCGTACCAAAGTTAGTACGTAGGCCATTATTTACTTTTTGCTTAAGCAGTGTTTCAGCATATTGCTTGTCACCACGTGCACGCAGGTAAAAAGAACTAAAATCGTTTACGCGCCATTTTACAAACGAATCAACGATTAAGTCTTTTTTCTCGCTAGTTACAAAGCGATCTGGTGTGCCATCTAGTGTTTGAATACGTGCATCAATACGACGTACTTGGCTAAAAAATGGGACTTTTAAGTGTAAACCCGGGCCATAAACTACAGCTTCATCATCGCTGTCTTTTTGCACTTTACTAAATAAAAGTACAATCGCCTTTTGCCCTTCAGAGACCACGAACACCGACGAAAAAGACATCACAATGGCGGCTAATAGGATTACTAAACTAAAGTTTTTCATTGCGCTTATCTCCCGTCGTTAAAGCGATCATTGTTAAAGCGATCGTTACCACTATTAACAGTGCTGTTGCGTGACGTATTTACCTTGTTACGTAAATCGTTTATATCGCTTGAGCTAGGTAAAGCAATACGTGTTGATGAACCCTGTTTTTCCATGATTTTATCAAGTGGTAGGTACATCATGTTGTTGCCACCTTTAACATCAACCAACACTTTAGAGCTATTACCTAGCACTTCTTGCATCGTGTCTATGTATAAACGCTCACGTGTTACTTCTTTAGCTGCTTGGTATTCTGGAAGTAATTTCTCAAAACGGGCCACTTCACCTTGCGCTTCTAAAGTAATACGTTCTTGGTAACCTTCAGCTTCTTGCGTCATACGAGTCACTTGACCACGCGCACGCGGTTCAATTTCACGGGCATACGCTTCTGCTTCACGAATAAAGCGTTGCTCATCCTCTTGGGCCGCAATTGCATCATCAAACGCATCTTTAACTTCCATTGGTGGACGAGAGTCCTTGAAGTTAACGTCAGTTACGATTAAACCTAAGTTGTAAGGTTCGATGATTTGATTTAGCTCATCCCAAGTATTTTGACGTACAACTTCACGGCCGTTTGTCAGTACTTGGTCCATTTTTGAATGGCCAACAACATAACGCAGCGCACTATCTAATGCTTCTTCAAGGCTGCTGTCAGCGTTAGTGACACTAAACTTGTACAAGTAAGGGTCGATTACTCGATACTGTACTTCAAATTCAACGCTTACTACGTTTTCATCTTCGGTTAGCATAAAACCTGATGCTGATAACGAGCGAACAGCTTCGATATCGACTGGAATAACCGTTTCAACAAAGGTCATTTTCCAACGCAAGCCAGGATCTGCAATTCGGTCAAACTTACCAAATTGAAGAACGACGCCGCGCTCAGCTTCTTTCACCGTATAAATACCGCTTAACGCCCATACAATTGCAGCGATAATAAGTACAAATGAAATACCGGCTCCGCCAAGTCCACCGCCGCTACCATTGCCGGATTTTTTACCGCCAAATAAGCCGTTAAACTTGTTACTGAATTTACGGAACACCTCGTCTAAATCAGGTGGGCCTTGATCACGTCCGCCTTTGTTATTCCACGGATCTTTGTCATTGCCATTATTACCCGGTTCATTCCAGGCCATAGCTATACTCCATTGTTATCTAAATAAATTCGGAAATTGTGTTAAATCTAACAAATCTTCTGCGTTTCTTATACTAAAACCGACATTAATCTTGCAGTTTTTAATCTCAGCTAATAAAACTTTCAATTTCAGGACCAAAATCTTTAATTAAACGGTTCCACTCAATCATAGGCAATCGTACATCAAGCAACCAATTACCTTGTTCATCAAACCGCTCATTGTGTACTGCACTTAAATTAAATAGTGATGCTCTTAAACGCCCATATTGTGGTGCGAGTAATAACGTTTCATTAAGCATTTGCTTAGCGAGTAAATCGCTAATAGCTTCACTAAGTAATTCACAGCCTTCGCCAGTTTTTGCAGATAGCCATACCCTTATAGGTTGGCCCTCGTCATCACGATCAATACGTGGCGTTACCTCATCCAGCGCATCAATTTTGTTATAAACTAATAACTGCGGTACCTCGTCAGCTTCAATTTCTTTGAGGACTTCTTGTACCTGTTCAATATTTTCTTTTCGGCGAGGATCAGCTACATCTATCACATGCAGTTGTAAATCGGCTTCACGCGTCTCGGTCAGAGTTGCTTTAAATGCAGCTACCAAATCATGCGGTAAGTGTCGAATAAACCCTACAGTATCGGCTAAAATAACAGAACCTACATCACCAATATCGAGTTTACGCAGTGTTGGATCTAGTGTGGCGAATAGCTGATCGGCTGCATATACATCTGAATCGGTAATATAATTAAACAGTGTTGATTTTCCGGCATTAGTGTAACCCACCAGCGACACTGTTGGAATTTCATTGCGCGTACGAGCACGTCGACCTTGCTCACGCTGTACAGCCACTTTCGCTAGTCGTGCACGAATATTTTTAATACGTGCGCGCAATAAACGTCGATCGGTTTCTAGCTGCGTTTCACCCGGACCACGTAAGCCTA
Organism: Pseudoalteromonas sp. Scap25; assembly: GCF_013394125.1. GTDB lineage: Bacteria > Pseudomonadota > Gammaproteobacteria > Enterobacterales > Alteromonadaceae > Pseudoalteromonas. Next base: position 3,019,332 of record NZ_CP041327.1, read on the forward strand.
TCCCCCCTTTTTGGCGCTCAAGGTGGGTCCAACCACGAATTAAACGTGTAGACATGTGACGAAGCTGCGCCAACTCAACCTGAAGCTTACCTTCATGAGTACGGGCACGCTGAGCAAAAATATCAAGAATAAGTGTTGTTCTATCAAGTACCCGACATTGGCAAACACGCTCTAAATTGCGTTCTTGAGACGGACTCAACTGATGGTTAAAAATGACAACATCGGCATTGTGGATTTTGACAATTTCAGCTATTTCTTCCGCTTTGCCGGTACCGACAAATAGCTTGGGATGTGGTGCTTGACGGCTGCCTTGCACAACCGCCAAACTACTAACACCAGCAGAAGATACCAACATTTCTAATTCATGAAGATCTTCGCGATCCCCATCTTTAGGTAGGTCGATATGGACTAAAATTGCCTGTTCGCCAGATTCATAGCGGTCAAACAAGCATTACGCTCCTAATTTAAAAGTTTCCTGGTTCAGTTTCTTCAGTGTCTTCATTTCCCTGTACACCTTGGAAGTTGACTGCGCGTGCAGGTACAACTGTTGAAATTGCATGTTTATACACCATTTGATTAACAGTGTTTTCCAGTAAAATTACAAATTGGTCAAATGACTGAATTTTACCTTGTAATTTTATGCCATTTACCAAAAAGATTGATACTGGAATGCGCTCGCGGCGTAATGCATTTAAAAATGGGTCTTGTAACGATTGGCCTTTTGCCATGTTATTATTCCTTCGTTCTAGGTGTTATTATAATTAAGTGGCTGAACTAATTTAATAAAGCTAAATTTTGTCCAGCTACTACTAGCTTAGCGAACTTACTACACGATGCAAGTTTTCTTCATCACCGGTTGTTAACCACGTAACGTCAGGCCAACTTCTTAACCACGTTAATTGACGCTTAGCCAATTGACGAGTGGCAGCAATACCGCGAAAAACCATTTCATCATGGTCTATTTCACCCGCAAGGTAATCCCACATCTGTCTATAACCTACACAACGAATAGAAGGCATATTGGGATGTAAATCCTCACGTAGATATAGGGTCGAAACTTCTTTTTCAAACCCCTGTTCAATCATTATTTTAAACCTTTCTGCAATTCGCTGATGTAACTCTTTACGATCATCTGGAGCAATAGCAAATTGATGAAAAGTATAAGGTAAAGGTGGCTGTTTTTGCTTTTGCAATTCAGTCATTGTTTTACCTGTTATACGGTAAACCTCTAAAGCGCGATTAATTCGTTGTGAATCATTTTCACTCATCTTTTTCGCAGCTTGTGGATCTACTTTTAATAGCTCTTGATATAAATGTGGCCAACCGTACTGTTTCGCCTGTACTTCAAGCTCAGCTCTTATCTGCTCATCAGCCTCTGGTAGAGGGGATAATCCATCAATAAGGGCTTTAAAGTACATCATTGTACCTCCAACCAGTACAGGCACTTTACCTTGTTGATGAAATTTATCAATTTTTTCTATCGCATCGCGTCTAAAATCAGCTACTGAATAGGTTTCGCTTGGGTCGAGTAAGTCAATTAGGTGATGGGGTGCACGTGCTAGTTCGTCGGCATCCGGTTTAGCGGTACCAATATCCATACCTTTATAAACCAGTGCCGAATCAACGCTGATAATTTCAGTATTTAAATGCTCACACAGTGAAATTGCCAATGCTGTTTTACCAGCAGCGGTGGGGCCCATTAAAAATATGACCGGTAAATTACTCAACACGAATACCCTAATTAAATTGCGCTAGATAAGACTTTAGATCTATTTTAACTGCTTTTTCACGTAAACGTTCAATTGTTTGCGCATTATTTTGTAAGCGAGTTTGCTGTACTGCAAAGGCTTTACTGGCATAGAACCGTGTAGGTATTACATTTACCTGCCACGCTAGCCACTGATCAATACTTTCTAACTGAGCTTTACACCCATCAAGTAAGGCATCTACCGCGGTACTCACGTCAAGTAAGTACAAGCAAACAGGCAACTTCTTAACCATAACAAATTGTTTTTCAATTAAAAGTTCAAAGCCAAGCAAAGTAAACCATGATTGTTGCGTAGCCAGCAGTTCGATATCTTGTTTTGAGACATTAACCCGTACGGGTAATAACAATGCTTTGCCCTCAAGGCTGCCTTGCTCTTTAATTTGTGCAAGCCAATCATCCGCTAGCGCATATTTAAAGTGTGAACAATAAAGTTGGTTCTCATCATTAAACACACAAGCACCCTGTTCAATGGTTATTATATCGACAGTACGAAGCGCTGTATCTGATACTTGAGTCTCATCTGATTGCACAAATGGTGCTGGATTATCAAAGTGATGTGCTTGCTGCTCACTCACACCTTGATAAAACGCATTTACGTCATGGTAATTTCGACTTTCAGCACGTTGTTGATTACCTGTACCTTGAGTTGCACCACTATAAGTAGTGCTATGCGCTGAAGATGACCGACTAGGCTGTAATGACGACTTAGGGTAATCAAACGGTTCACTACTGGTAGCATTGTGTGCATTAAATGCAGCCACCGGTGGGCTATTATCATTAGCTTCACTGGAGCTTGAAAACTCAGCTTGCAGGGGCACAACAACTTGTTTTATCGCTTGCAAAATAAAGTCGTGTACTAAGCGCCCTTGATGAAAGCGCACCTCATGTTTAGCAGGATGTACGTTCACATCTACTTGACGTGGATCTATATCAATATAAATCACAAACCCGGGTAACTCTTGCTCACCGCTGACTTCTTCAAATGCTTGGCGAATAGCGTGCAAAATAAGTTTATCGCGCATCATACGATTATTTACATAGGTGTACTGTGTAGTATTAGCCGAGCCAACAGGGAGCACCCAACCATGTAGTTGCAGCCCTGCTTCACCGGATTGAATATGCAGTCCCTGTTCTGCAAACGCTTTACCCGCAACTTGGGCAACTCGTGTAATAGCTTGAGCAGGTTCGGTTTTAGGACGGTACTGACGCACCACTTTTGCGTTATGGGTTAACGTAATTGATACGTCAAAGCGACTCAGTGCAATCCGCTTTATAAGCTCATCAATATGGCTAAACTCAGTTTTTTCGGTACGTAAAAACTTGCGCCGTGCTGGGGTATTAAAAAATAAATCTTTTACTTCAATTGTGGTACCGCTGGGATGTGCCACAGGCTTTACCTCTACGGCCATATCTCTGCCTTGCGCAAAGGCTTGCCAAGCGGCTTCTTGCTGTTCGGGCTTAGAGCTTAAGGTTAAGCGAGATACCGAGCTAATAGACGCGAGAGCTTCGCCTCTAAAGCCTAAAGAGCAAATATTTTCTAAGTCATCGAGCGACTTTAGTTTACTGGTAGCATGGCGAGAAAGCGCTAATGTGAGCTCCTCTTTTGCAATGCCTGAACCATTATCACGAATTCGAATCAGCTTATGACCACCGCGTTCAATATCTATTTGAATACGTGTCGCACCTGCATCTAGGCTATTTTCTACTAACTCTTTAACCACCGACGCGGGACGCTCAACAACTTCACCCGCCGCAATTTGGTTTGCCAAGCGCGCAGGTAATATTTCAATACTCATAAAAACCTTAAATGTTGTGCGCTTTTAAAATTAACTCTGAGGAATATCAAGTTCCTGGCCAATAAATAGCGTATTTGAACTGAGCTTATTAACCTGTTTTATTTTACTAATACTAACGCCATATCGACCAGCCAACATACTCAGTGACTCCCCCGGACGTACCTTGTGTTTTGTTGGGTATTGAGACTTTAATGACGCAAACAGTGAGTCGTCAGGCGGGTTGCGTAAATAGTAATTTTTAATTGAGGTAAACATCGCTTTTGCCAAACGCTCTTGGTGATTGGCGCTTTTTAGTAGTCGTTCTTCACGAGGGTTAGAGATAAACCCAGTTTCAACCAAAATAGACGGAATATCTGGCGACTTCAATACAGCAAGGCTGGCATGTTGCGGTGCCTTTTTGTGCATTTTTGCTACTTTTTTTAATTCTTTTATCACTTCATCTGCAACACTTAGCCCTGTTTTCATGGAATGATCCATCGACATATCAAGCAAGGCTTGTGCTAAGTACTTTTCATTTGCAGCATCTTTAATTACATCGGCAGCACCGCCAAGTAACTCTGAGTGTTTTTCTTTATCCTCAATCCATTTACCAATTTCCGAATTGGCACGTCGCAGCGACAACACCCATACAGAAGCACCATTGGGTCCCGGACTGGTAAACGCATCTGCATGAATAGAGACAAAAAAATCGGCTTTTTTCTGGCGAGCGCGATTAGTTCGTGTATTAAGTTTAACAAAGTAATCGCCACTGCGAACCATACGCGAAATCATACCGCGCTCAGCATCAATCATGCGCTCTAAACGCTTGGCAATTTGCAAAGTGATGTCTTTTTCGTAAGTACCTGATGGGCCAATGGAACCTGGGTCTTCACCACCATGGCCTGCATCAATAGCAATTACAATATCGCGCTCTTGGCTTAACTGGCGTTTTTTAGCCGCCGTTTGCGCTGGGGTAATTGCACTTTTAGCTTGGCTTTTACCGTATAAATCGACTACTAGCCTATTTTTATAAGGGCCTGTGGGGGCAAGTGCAAATATAACCGGTTTAACTGGCCCATTTAATTCAAACACTAAACGCACGCTGCGTTTATTTTTAGGTTTTGAGTAACGTAACTTGCTAACAATTTGATGTTTTGGTGGCACACCTGGCAATGTTTTTAATTCATCAGTGTTTTCTAAATCAACCACTAAACGACTTGGGTTTTTTAGCATAAAGTAACTGAAGTCGGGTTTATCATCGAGATCAAACACCACCCGAGTGCTATCAGGTGATGGCCAGACACGCACACTATTAATAGTGTTTTGCGCCCACAATGGCAAGCTCACTGTAAAAACCATGAGGTAAATAAAAAGTTTAACTAAACCACGACTCATTTTGATAATCACTGCCTTAACTATTTTATTATCTATTATTTAGTTTTTTGACAATTGCTACACCACGCTCACTCGCACTGTTAATAACAATTTTACGCTCATCACCTACATAACTTAGCGTAGCATTTAGATCGGGAACAGGAATAAATTCGCCGCCTTTTTCCGGCCACTCAACTATACAAGTTGCCGTTTCTGAAAAATAATCGCGAATCCCCATAAATTCAAGCTCTTCTGGGTCACCTAATCGATATAAGTCAAAATGATAAACATTACCACGTACAAGCTCGTAGGGTTCAACAAGTGTATAGGTGGGACTTTTAACCTTACCTGTATGACCAAAACCTTGCACTATACCGCGAGTAAATGTCGTTTTACCGGCCCCTAAGTCACCATGCAAATAAATAACTGCGCCCTGCTCTATTATGGCAGCTAATTTATTTCCCATAGCAACAGTGGCATTTTCATCGACTAAATGAAAATTAAAACTACACGACATGATTACCTCAAAATTTACGAAAAGCGCATATTTGTTAATCATACCAGATTATTTATTTAAGGTGATACTGCCTCTTTTTTAAAGATAAAAAAACCGGCTTAAGCCGGTTTTTAATTAGCATGGACTTTACAGTCCTAATTTCTTCTCAAGGTAGTGGATATTTGTGCCACCATTTTTGAAGTTTTCATCTGCAAGAATACGTTTATGCAGTGGGGTGTTGGTTTTAATACCATCGATAACGAGTTCATTAAGTGCATTACGTGCTCGGGCGATAGCGACATCACGGTTTTCACCGTAAGTGATCAGCTTACCAATCATAGAATCGTAATGTGGAGGAACGGTGTAGTCAGCGTAAATATGACTGTCCCAACGAATACCTAAACCACCAGCTGGATGAAAACGGGTAATTTTACCAGGTGATGGAATAAAGGTTTCTGGGTCTTCAGCATTAATACGACACTCAATAGCATGGCCACGAATAACCACATCTTCTTGAGTGAATGATAAAGGCTGACCAGCGGCAATTTTTAATTGCTCTTTGATTAAATCAACACCGGTGACCATTTCAGTTACTGGGTGCTCAACCTGAATACGGGTGTTCATTTCAATGAAGTAAAATTCACCGTTCTCGTATAAGAACTCAAACGTCCCCGCACCACGATAACCAATTTCGATACATGCGCGTGTACAACGCTCACCAATGAACTTACGTACTTCTGCAGTAATCCCTGGTGCTGGCGCCTCTTCCACTACTTTTTGGTGGCGACGTTGCATTGAACAATCACGCTCACCTAAGTGAACCGCATTGCCTTGACCGTCGGCCAATACTTGTACTTCGATGTGGCGTGGGTTTTCAAGGAATTTCTCCATGTAAACCATGCTGTTGCCAAAGAACTGTTTCGCTTCTTGTTGGGTTAGCGCAATTGAATTGATTAACTCAGCTTCGTTGCGAACAACACGCATACCACGGCCACCGCCACCGCCAGCTGCTTTAATAATTACCGGGTAACCAATACGCTTAGCAATTTGCATGTTGCGTTCTTTATCATCCGATACCGGACCATCAGAGCCAGGTACACAAGGAACACCCGCTTTACGCATCGCTTCGATTGCCGATACTTTATCGCCCATTAGACGAATAGTATCGCCACGAGGACCGATAAATACAAAGCCACTTTGCTCAACTTGGTCTGCAAAGTCTGCATTTTCAGCAAGAAAACCATAACCTGGGTGGATAGCGACTGCATCAGTAATTTCTGCTGCGGCAATAATGCGTGGGATGTCTAAGTAACTTTCAGTTGCTGCTGGTTTACCAATACAGATGGTTTCATCTGCTAGTAATACGTGCTTAAGATCGCGATCCGCCGTTGAATGCACAGCAACCGTTTTGATCCCAAGCTCTTTGCAGGCGCGCAATATACGAAGTGCAATTTCACCTCGGTTTGCAATGACTACTTTATCTAACATGAGAGTTGGCCTTTTACGTTGCGCTATTATTCAATGATGAATAAAGGTTGATCAAATTCTACTGGCTCGCCGTTTTCTACTAAGATAGCTTTTACTGTACCGGCTTTATCTGACTCAATTTGGTTCATCATTTTCATTGCTTCAACGATACATAGCGTGTCGCCAACTTTAACCTGAGAGCCCACTTCAACATATGCTGGTGCTTCTGGAGAAGCTGCTGCGTAAAAAGAACCTACCATAGGTGATTTAACTTGATGACCTGTAGGGCCTGCAGATGCTTCAGACTCTACGGCTGCAGGTGCTGATGGTGCAGTCGCGGCTGGAGCAGGTGCTGCTGGGGCGTATTGTTGAGGTGCGAATTGCGCGTACGCAGGACCGGCACTCATGTTATTACGGTTAATACGTACTGATTCTTCACCTTCAGTGATTTCTAGTTCTGCAATACCTGATTCTTCTACTAATTCAATTAGTTTTTTGATCTTGCGAATATCCATAAACGGCCCGCCTATTAGTTTGTTAGTTTAAATTTAGTTTGAGTTTTGCAATCGGCTGACTGCTGCATTTAAAGCAGCGTGATAACCCATTGCACCTAATCCACAAATAACGCCTTGCGCCACATCAGAAAAATAAGAATGATGGCGAAACGTTTCACGTGCATGCACATTACTTAAGTGCACTTCAAAAAACGGAATATCAACGCTTAGCAATGCATCACGTAATGCGACGCTTGTGTGCGTAAATGCTGCAGGGTTAATTATTATGTAATCAACCGCTTGCCAAGCATCATGAATGCGTTCAATGAGCGCTTGTTCACTATTACTTTGAAGATGCGTTAACTCCACACCTAAACTATTAGCAGCGCTGTTTAACTCGCTCATAATATGCTCTAAAGAATGCGAACCGTACTTATCAGGTTCACGCTTTCCTAGCATGTTTAAATTTGGGCCATTTATAACTAAAATCTTTAATTTTGCAGCCATAATACGCGATATATCCTATAAGTAATGAGTTAAGCGGTTACCAACTAGTTTTTCTCTAAAAAGTAAGCAGAAAAAAGTAAGATAGCAACAATTTCTCACGTTAACCAACTATTATAGTGATTTCGAAGTAAATAGCAGCAAAATACTGGTCTAATCTCTATTTCGGGGACTATCTTAAGGGGAGAATAGTGGCACAACATTACCAATCATGTTGTGCCATAAAGAATGGTTATTCAGCGCTGGCACGCACTGCAGCTAGGTGCTTAGCAAAATCATCTGCATTTAAAAAGCCAGTTACACGTTGTGTACTTAACTCTTCACCTTCAGTATTGAAGAATAAAATACTCGGTAAACCAAACACTGAATATGCTTCCATTAGCTCAATTGTTTCATTATCACTTTGGGTTAAGTCAATTTGAATCAGTTGATAATGGCTAAACTCACTTTGCACTTGCGGGTCAGGAAATGTGTAATGCTCAAACTCTTTACACGCTACACACCAGTCAGCGTATAAGTCCACCATAACCATGCGCCCTTCGCTATTTGCTTGTGATACGGCTTGTTTAAGCTCGGCTAAATTGGCAACGTGTTTAAACTCATTGCTTTGCGAGGTTGTTTGTAAACTCACAGCTTGTGTTGGCCAAAAATAGTTTTTGGTTAAATTAAAGCCAGTAAGCATCAATAAAACAGCCATAACCCACAATAAGGTTTTTAATTTGCCTTGAGTTTGGGCGCTTTGCCAATAATGGAAATAAAGCGCTGTGGCGATAGCTAATAAGCCTGCCATAAGCATAATAATTTCAATATCTATAATGCGCTCTAGCAAAATAAGTGGCACAACTAACATAATAAAACCAAATAAGGTTTTAACTTGTTCCATCCATCCGCCAGCTTTCGGTAATAACTTACCTCCCGATGTACCAAGGAGTAACAACGGTAAACCCATTCCTAGGCTAAGTACATAAAGTGTTAGCCCGCCTACTAGGTAATCGCCGCTTTGTGCCACAAATAATAATGCGGCTGATAAAGGCGCTGTAGTGCAAGGAGATGCAATAAGCCCTGATAAAACCCCCATCAAGAACACCCCAATATAGTTACCGCCTTTTTGGTTGTTGCTCACTTGGGTTAGCTTGTTCATCATGCCGCTGGGTAACTTTATTTCGTACCAACCAAACATCGACATAGCCAGCAGTACAAACAATAAGCTAAAGCTAATTAATACATATGGATGCTGTAAATAGCCTTGCACTTGCCCACCTAACGCAGCAACCACAAGCCCTAATGCGGCATAGGTAACCGCCATGCCTTGAATATAAACGAATGATAGGGCAAATGCTTTTTTGGTAGACAGGTTCTTTTGACCCGCAATTAAGCTAGATAAAATAGGAAACATCGGAAATACACAGGGTGTAAATGCCAAACCTACGCCCACAGCAAAAAATATAGCTAAATTAACCATTAAGCTTTGGCTGGCTAACTGCTCTGTAAAAGTGAGTTTTTTCTCGGGTGTTGCTGCAGTTACTGGTTTTTCTGCAGGTTGGCTAAGTGCCGTAAATGCACTACTTGCTGCAGTATTTTCATTAGTATTAGTTTCACTTGCCAATACACTTAATGGAATGCTAATAATTTCAGGTGGATAACACAGCCCTGCTTTTGCACAGCCCTGATAACGCACCTTAACAACGCCATCTTCACTGATATTACTCAGCTTGCTGATAATACTGAGAGAATTAAAAAACACCTCAGTTTTGCCAAAAAACTCATCTTCAATTATTTCACCAGAGCCCAACTCAGGCACATCAATGCTGGCACCTTTGGCAATAATTTCTATTTTGTCTTTATACAGATAATAGTCATCAGCGATATCCCAACCAACAAATAACGTACTGCCTTGCTGGTCAAAATCAAATACAAACGCTTCATTGACTGGTAAAAATATATGCTGAGTAGGTTTGAGAAAATCTTCAAGGGTATTTTGTGTTGCCCAAGCAGGCGCCATTAAAACACTTAATAAAAAAAATAAAATAAAGCGCATTAATGAAGTACCTCATCCATCCAATTAAAGTAAGCCAAGTTCCCCGTTGCCACATCAACAACTTGTATTTCTGGTACTTCGTAGCTGTGAAGATCTTTTAAGGTTAAAAATACATCGTTCATTTTGTCAGCTTTGGTTTTAATTAGTAGCTTCACTTCTGTTGCTTCAGCTACTTCACCTTCCCATATGTAAATAGAACTCATGGCCGGTAAAATATTTACACAAGCGGCTAGTTTCTTTTCTATTAGCGCCATAGCCAATAAACGGGCTTCATCGTTATCTTTGCAAGTGGTAAAAATAAGTTTAAATTGCGTTGTCATAGTGAACCTTTACTTGTTTATGGGGGTCTAGCCCCATAGTAGCTGATAGCGGGTATAATGTGTAGACACGAACTCTGCCAACATTTTGGGTCTTTGCAGTCAAGTGACTTAAACCCACTAGCTATAATTTTACTAACATTAGAGTTGATTACTTACTCTTATTAGCTTGAAAATAGACCCGACAACCCTCACTTATATTTCATTAGCACCTTAATGAGTGTCATTTTTAGAGAGTCTTATGTTTAGAATTTTATTTTTACTGTTTATCATCATCCCTATTATTGAAATTGCTTTACTAATTCAGGTTAGTGACGTTATAGGTAGCTTTGCAACAATCGCTTTGGTAGTACTAACCGCGATTGTGGGTGCGAAAATGGTGAAACAGCAAGGAATGGGCGCACTACAAAACGTACAAGTGCAAATGGCTCAAGGGCAAATGCCGGCTAAAGAGTTGTTTACTGGTATTTGCGTGATTATTGCTGGCGTACTTTTATTAACACCCGGCATTATGACGGATGTATTTGGCTTACTGCTTCTTACTCCAGCTATTCGCAATAAATTAGCCGCAGGACTTGCCAGCCAGGCAACGGTGAGAATGAGCGCTAGTATGCACCAAACGGGTACTTCAGGATTTTCACAACCTCATCAATCAATGCATCATGAGCAAGATGAAAACCGTCCCAATACTATAGATGGTGAATACGAGCGAAAAGATTAAAAATTTATCATTTTTTCTCTTGGAATTTTTCACTCTACCCCCATTAATTAAAGCAAATTAGATACACTTTTTTCTGTACTGTTCAGAAACTGTTAGGAGAACTAAAAACATGAACATTCGTCCTTTACAAGATCGCGTAATCATCAAGCGTCTAGAAGAAGAAACCAAGTCTGCTGGCGGTATTGTATTAACTGGCTCTGCAGCTGAAAAATCAACTCGTGGAGAAGTTGTTGCCGTAGGTAATGGTCGCGTTTTAGAAAATGGTGACGTTCGCGCGTTAGAAGTGAAAGCCGGTGACACTGTGTTATTTGGCTCATATGTTGAAAAAACTGAAAAGATCGAAGGTCAAGAATACCTGATCATGCGTGAAGATAATATTTTAGGCATTGTAGGCTAAACCTACTTTTCGTTTAACACACATTTTAAGAATTTAGAGGAAATTAAACATGGCAGCAAAAGAAGTACTGTTTGCAGGCGACGCACGTGCAAAAATGCTAACTGGCGTAAACATTTTAGCAAACGCAGTAAAAGTAACATTGGGCCCTAAAGGTCGTAACGTTGTACTAGACAAATCATTTGGCTCTCCAGTAATCACTAAAGATGGTGTATCTGTAGCTAAAGAAATCGAACTTGAAGACAAGTTTGAAAACATGGGCGCACAAATGGTTAAAGAAGTAGCGTCTAAAGCAAATGATGCTGCTGGTGACGGTACCACTACCGCAACCGTGCTTGCTCAATCTATTGTTAACGAAGGTCTTAAAGCAGTTGCTGCGGGTATGAACCCAATGGATCTTAAGCGCGGTATTGATAAAGCAATCATTGCTGCAACAGCAGAACTTAAAGCTCTTTCTGTCCCATGTTCTGATACTAAAGCAATTGCACAAGTAGGTACTATTTCAGCTAACTCTGATAAAGAGATTGGTGAAATTATTGCTGATGCAATGGAAAAAGTAGGCCGTAATACTGGTGTTATCACGGTTGAAGAAGGTCAATCACTTGAAAACGAACTAGATGTTGTAGAAGGCATGCAGTTTGACCGTGGTTACTTATCTCCATACTTCATCAACAACGCTGAAAAAGGCGCAGTTGAACTAGATAACCCATTTATCTTACTTGTAGATAAAAAAATATCTAACATCCGTGAATTATTACCAACATTAGAAGCGGTTGCAAAAGCAAGCAAGCCTCTACTTATCATCGCAGAAGACCTTGAAGGTGAAGCGTTAGCGACACTAGTAGTGAATAACATGCGTGGTATTGTAAAAGTATCAGCGGTTAAAGCACCTGGCTTTGGCGATCGTCGTAAAGCAATGCTACAGGATATCGCGGTATTAACTGGCGGTACTGTAATTTCTGAAGAAATCGGCCTTGAACTTGAAAAAGCAACAGTTGAAGACTTAGGTACAGCTAAGCGCGTAGTAATCACTAAAGATGATACAACAATCATTGATGGTGCTGGTGAAGAAGACGGTATCAACGGTCGTGTTGCTCAAATCAAAGCACAAATTGAAGAAGCGACTTCAGACTACGATAAAGAAAAGCTACAAGAGCGCATGGCTAAGTTAGCTGGCGGTGTTGCTGTAATCAAAGTAGGTGCCGCTACTGAAATTGAAATGAAAGAGAAAAAAGACCGTGTTGAAGATGCATTACATGCAACTCGCGCAGCGGTTGAAGAAGGTGTAGTACCAGGTGGTGGTGTTGCATTAGTACGTGCTGCTAGCAAGCTAGTTGAGCTACTTGGCGACAATGAAGACCAAAACCACGGTATTAAAGTGGCACTTCGTGCGATGGAAGCACCACTTCGTCAAATCGTTACAAACGCAGGCGATGAAGCATCAGTTGTTATTAACGCAGTTAAAGGCGGAGAAGGTAACTACGGTTACAATGCAGCCACTGGCGAATACAGCGACATGATTGAAATGGGTATCCTAGATCCAACGAAAGTAACGCGCTCTGCATTACAATTTGCAGGATCGATTGCTGGTCTAATGATCACTACAGAGGCTATGGTTGCTGAAATTCCTAAAGAAGAAGCAGCTGGTGCACCTGATATGGGTGGCATGGGCGGCATGGGTGGAATGGGCGGCATGATGTAATCATCCCCTAAACACTTAGCTCAAATAAAAACCCAGCTTCGGCTGGGTTTTTAGCAATAGAGATAAAATAAATTCACTAAACAACAATAAAATTAACTCAGTGTATTCCAATGCAACTGAGTTCCTGCAAGCTATACCAGAGTAAATTTTATTTAACATGATTAAGGATATTAAGTTGAATACAAAACCTGAAATTATCATTTCATCGCTGGATGCAGATAGGTTGTACACACTAATGGAGTCGTTGCCTGCAAACAGCTTTGCGGGTGAAAAAGAACTTGAAGCAGAACTTGCACGAGCCAGCATAGTTGAGCCGCACGAAGTTCCCGCAACCGTGGTAACCATGAATTCAACTGTGAACTTTGTTGTTGAATCTACAGGCGAAGAGTTTACTTTAACGCTTGTTTACCCAAAAAATATTGATTCAATTGGCGACAAAATATCAATCTTAGCCCCTGTAGGTAGTGCATTACTTGGCCTTTCACAAGGTGATCAAATTGAATGGCCAAAGCCTGGCGGTGGATTAGTAACAGTAAACATCAAAGAAGTTACTTATCAGCCTGAAAGAGCTGGTGAGCTTCACAGATAGTAGCCAAAACAAGCAGCGAAGACATTAGCTGGCACAGCCAGTCATTGCTGCTTTTACTATTTATGATTGATCAGTGCTCTTACATGCGCAAATAAATCACTGGCTAACATTCCTCTTTGCCCTGATTGTTCACAGGCTCTATCACCCGCCTTTGCATGTAACACAACGCCATAACATGCTGCCTCACTGGTATTTAATCCTTGAGCCATTAATGCCCCAATTATACCACTAAGCACATCACCACTTCCTCCTACAGCCAAACCAGGGTTACCATTTTCACATATCCAAGTATGCTCGGTATTATCGATTAGCGTACCTGCGCCCTTTAAAATAGAGGTCGCTGCGAAGTTGGTCGCACATTGTCGAGCATAATAAAAACGATCAGACTCAACCTCAGAGGTAGTTAAGTTTAATAACCGTGCAGCCTCTGCAGGATGAGGCGTTAGCACGGTATTATTTAATTTATGAGAAGATGATTGCTTAGCTAATAAGTTTAAGGCGTCTGCATCAATAACAGTAGGGATATTGTTTTGCTGGCAATAACGGATTGCCTGCTCAAAGGTTTTTTGGGCCCATTCATCTTGGCCTAAACCTGGACCGATAACTACACACGTTGACCATGCTAGGGCATCATCCAAGTGTTCACTAGTTACCATAAGTTCTGGTCGCCCGATGCTCACAGGTAAAACGGCATGTTCATGAGTATACACTTTTACCATTCCAGCACCAGACCTTAATCCACTTTCAGCACTTAATCTAATAGCTCCTGCAGAGCCGTGGTTTCCTCCTATACATAATAATTTTCCATGACTACCTTTATGGCTGCTCACTGAGCGCTCAGGCAAAGGTTTAAAGCTGTCTATATTGATAATCTGAGCAGAAGGGGTGGCTAGTTTCATAAATTGCTCGCCAATACCTAACTCGTCGAAATACAACTGCCCGGCATGCTGCTTTCCTTTAGTCGTGGTGAGTCCTTGCTTTATCCCAACTAATGTCATTGTTTTGGTGGCCATAATGGCTGTTCCTTGAGGACAGCCTGTATCTGCATTAATACCTGACGGCACATCAATACTCAGTATTGGTTTAGTGCTTTCATTTACCGCTTTAATAATAGTAGCAACATTATCGCGTACCGTATTCTCAAGACCAGTACCGAGTAATGCATCAATTATCACATCACACTCATCGAGTGCATCAGCGCTAAAGTTACAAATTTCACCACCGGCATCAATCCATTGCTTTTGTGCTTTTGCTGCATCTCCGGATAAGGCTTTATTCGGATTAATCGCGCAAACAACTACATGCCGATCTGCTTGTTTGATTAACCGAGCTACCTCATAACCATCTCCGGCATTATTTCCATTACCTGTAATAACTAACGTTTGTTTTGCATTAAAGGTTTTCCAACAGCAAAAAACAGCCTCCGCGGCACGCTGCATCAGCGTGTAAAGGTCTGCGCCGGTAGCATGAACTGCTTGTTCTTCATACCCTTTTATTTGTTTTGACAAATAGGTCCATTGCTCGTACTTAGGTGACGTTAGTAGTAATGACATAAACAGCTCAATTTAATAAGAATACCTAATTTCATTTTGGGCTTTATAAATTCTTTTTCAAGTAAAACATAGTTATGTAATCTATAAGGCTTTATTTAAGGATCTATTAACTTTATATAACGAGGATCACCATACAAGAGAAGTTAATAGGAGGTCAGCGTAAAGCAGGGCTTATTTTACCTAAAGCCGAATGCTTTGCACTTCTCTTACATTTGGAGTCGGTGTGCTACTTCGAAGCGACAGCAAAGTAGTATGTCCTGGAATCGGCTCTGATCAATTATCTTCCTTTAGCCTAATACCTTTAACCTTTTACATTTGTTTTTCACTTTTCTGCAGACGTAAAAAAGCCCGGCTCTTTCGAGTCGGGCTTTCTTGTATTTGGAGTCGGTGCGCTACTTCGTAGCGACAACGCAGTAGAATGTCTTAGTGCCCACAGCGATGGAGAGAGCCACATAACAAATGCTACGCTCTCATCCTATGTCGTGTTCTTCGTGTTCTTTTATCCTTGGGATTCGTGATACTCAACCCACGCTACGGTTGTCTGATTAACGCAGTGCAACTGATAGCTGACGGCTGACGGCTAATACTTTCACTTTTCTTCAGACGTAAAAAAGCCCGACTCTTTCGAATCGGGCTTTCTACTATTTGGAGCCTGGTAATGACCTACTTTCACATAACAAATGCTACACTATCATCGGCGCTGTTTCGTTTCACTACTGAGTTCGGCATGGGGTCAGGTGGGTCCAAAACGCTATTGTCACCAAGCAAATTTGGTGTCAGTCCGTATCGCTACGCACTAACTAAAATTTGGAATTTCTGATAATAAAAGTTTTCAGTAATCTACTTTAGTCTATTAACTTCTTCGCTTGTTTCACTATCACATAAAACGCGTTTGGCGTTGTATGGTTAAGCCTCACGGGTAATTAGTACAAGTTAGCTTAATGGCTCACACCACTTCCACATCTTGCCTATCAACGTTGTAGTCTTCAACGGCCCTTCAGAGACTTTAAAAGTCTAGTGAGAACTCATCTCGAGGCCTGCTTCGCGCTTAGATGCTTTCAGCGCTTATCAGTTCCGAACGTAGCTACCGGGCAATGCCATTGGCATGACAACCCGAACACCAGCGGTTCGTTCACTCCGGTCCTCTCGTACTAGGAGCAACCCCTCTCAATTCTCAAACGCCCACGGCAGATAGGGACCGAACTGTCTCACGACGTTCTAAACCCAGCTCGCGTACCACTTTAAATGGCGAACAGCCATACCCTTGGGACCGACTTCAGCCCCAGGATGTGATGAGCCGACATCGAGGTGCCAAACACCGCCGTCGATATGAACTCTTGGGCGGTATCAGCCTGTTATCCCCGGAGTACCTTTTATCCGTTGAGCGATGGCCCTTCCATTCAGAACCACCGGATCACTATGACCTACTTTCGTACCTGCTCGACGTGTCTGTCTCGCAGTTAAGCTGGCTTCTACCATTACACTAACCGTACGATGTCCGACCGTACTTAGCCAACCTTCGTGCTCCTCCGTTACTCTTTGGGAGGAGACCGCCCCAGTCAAACTACCCACCAGGCACTGTCCGTAACCCCGATTCAGGGGCCAACGTTAGAACATCAAAACTACAAGGGTGGTATTTCAAGGACGACTCCACAAAAACTAGCGTCTCTGCTTCAAAGTCTCCCACCTATCCTACACATGTAGGTTCAATGTTCAGTGCCAAGCTGTAGTAAAGGTTCACGGGGTCTTTCCGTCTAGCCGCGGGTACACAGCATCTTCACTGCGATTTCAATTTCACTGAGTCTCGGGTGGAGACAGCGTGGCCATGGTTACACCATTCGTGCAGGTCGGAACTTACCCGACAAGGAATTTCGCTACCTTAGGACCGTTATAGTTACGGCCGCCGTTTACCGGGGCTTCGATCAAGAGCTTCTCCGAAGATAACCCCATCAATTAACCTTCCGGCACCGGGCAGGTGTCACACCGTATACGTCATCTTGCGATTTTGCACAGTGCTGTGTTTTTAATAAACAGTCCCAGCCACCTGGTCACTGCGGCTCCAATCAGCTTAGAGAGCAAGTCTCATCACCAATCGGAGCGTACCTTCTCCCGAAGTTACGGTACGATTTTGCCTAGTTCCTTCACCCGAGTTCTCTCAAGCGCCTTAGTATTCTCTACCTGACCACCTGTGTCGGTTTGGGGTACGATTCGGTATAATCTGAAGCTTAGAGGCTTTTCCTGGAAGTATGGCATCAGCAACTTCATCACCGTAGTGACTCGTCTCGTGTCTCAGCCTAACAGCAACCCGGATTTACCTAAGTCACTAGCCTACACACTTTCACATGGACTACCATCGCCATGCTTGCTTAGCCTGCTCCGTCCCCCCATCGCAATTATACCAAGTACGGAAATATTAATCCGTTTCCCATCGACTACGCCTTTCGGCCTCGCCTTAGGGGTCGACTTACCCTACCCTGATTAACATGGGATAGGAACCCTTGGTCTTCCGGCGTGCGGGTTTTTCACCCGCATTATCGTTACTCATGTCAGCATTCGCACTTCTGATACGTCCAGCATACCTCCCGGTACACCTTCAACCGCTTACAGAACGCTCCCCTACCACTCAGAATAAATTCTGAATCCGCAGCTTCGGTGCATAGTTTAGCCCCGTTACATCTTCCGCGCAGACCGACTCGACCAGTGAGCTATTACGCTTTCTTTAAAGGATGGCTGCTTCTAAGCCAACCTCCTGGCTGTCTGGGCCTTTCCACATCGTTTCCCACTTAACTATGACTTTGGGACCTTAGCTGGCGGTCTGGGTTGTTTCCCTCTTCACGACGGACGTTAGCACCCGCCGTGTGTCTCCCGGATATTACTTTACGGTATTCGGAGTTTGCAAAGGGTTGGTAAGTCGGGATGACCCCCTAGCCTTAACAGTGCTCTACCCCCGTAAGTATTCGTCCGAGGCTCTACCTAA